>JAURQA010000144.1 GCA_030836345.1 Bacteroidota bacterium | reverse complement strand
CATGTTTTTAAACAGTTAATAGGTGAATGGGACTTAATGAACCTAATGAAAGCACTGATATTGACGTTTATATTTAATGAAAATTCTGGAAATAAACCCGTTTCTGGCAACTTCTATTTTCTCCTCAATCCCTTTATTATCCAAGGGTTTGGCAAAAATAAAAAGCGGAGAACCGGTTGATTTCAACCAATTCTCCGCTAGAGTGACTCCGACAGGATTCAAACCTGTAACCGCTGGAGCCGAAATCCAGAATTCTATTCAGTTGAACTACGGAGCCATCTAAGAATGCGACAAAGGTACAGCCATTTTCATCGATTTCAAATGTTTTAATTACATAAGTAAAAGGAAGGATTTTGCCAGACTCTTATCCCTAATAAAAAACAAACCCTTGCAAATCAATGATTTACAAGGGTAGCAGTGAACCTGTAGGGATTCGAACCCCAAACCTCTTAATCCGTAGTCAAGTACTCTATCCAGTTGAGCTACAGGTCCAAGTTATTTGTGGTGCAAATATAAAACGCTAATTTGATTAAATGCTTATTTAATTCATGGAAATATCCGAAGGAGCATTTACGTACTGCTCATATTCAGGACCAAGCTGCAGAAGGGCTGCACTCCACATATGTTCATGAGGCGTTCTTAGAACTCTTTCACTGAAAGGCGATACAATCCAACTTCTCTGATCAATCTCGTATTCCAATTGACCTGCGGACCATCCGCTATACCCTTGAATAACCCACATGTTTTGAATGGGTTTGACAGCGAAAGCTTCTAGAACTGCGTCAAAATCACCTCCTACATAAAAGCCTTTGCTTATCATTCGGGCATCCTTAATATGATCCATTTGATGAATGGCAAAGGTATTATCGAGACCTATGGGGCCTCCCTCCAAAATGGGGGCGGAGTATTCTTTTCCATTAATTATTTTAAATATTTCATTTATACTGGGCTGATTAATGACAAAACCCATGCTTCCCTCTTCATTATGCTCCAATAACCAAATAACAGATCGCTGAAAACTGGCATCTCGCAGGTATGGTTCACTAATCAGTATAGAATTTGGTTGCGCATTCATTTAGAAATGGTATTTAAGATTTTTTTTCTGCCGCGTGATGCATGGCTAATGCCTTGTTGACCATGTTCTTGGATCCTACAAAAACAGGTACTCTTTGATGTAGTGCTGTGGTTTCAACATCCATTACAGGGCAAACTCCAGTATGCGCTTTTCCACCTGCTTGTTCCACAACAAAACTCATTGGATTGCACTCATACATTAAACGTAGTTTTCCCTTGGGAGCTTTGGTTGTAGGTGGGTAAATAAATATGCCCCCTTTTAGAATATTTCGGTGCAAATCTGCAATCATACTCCCAATGTAACGGGCGGAGTAAGGTCTATTGGTTGCTTGGTCTTTCTCTTTGCAGTAAGAAATATAATCTGTAATGCCTTCTGGAAAATCAGATAAATTTCCTTCATTTACAGAAAAGAAGTTTCCGTCCTCTGGTGTTTTTATATTTCGGTGCGACAAGCAAAATTCTTGAATTCCATCATCTAAGGTAAACCCATTTACTCCATTACCCGTAGTATAAATAAGCATGGTACTACTCCCATAAATTACATAGCCGGCTGCTACTTGTTGATTTCCCGCTTGCAGGCAGTCATCTAGGGTAGGAGTGCCCGATTTGCTTTTGCGTTTGTACACGCTGAAAATGGTTCCAATACTTGCATTTACGTCAATATTGCTGCTTCCATCCAAGGGATCCATGGCAATAATATATTTTTCATTTTCTGTTTTAGGGAGGTGATGAATTTCATCTTCTTCTTCGGAAATAACGGCACAAACCTCTCCACTCCTGCTAAAGGCGCTTATGAAAATATTATTGGCAATGACATCTAATTTTTTCTGTTCTTCTCCCTGAATATTTGTTTCTCCTTGACTTCCCAAGATATCGACCAATCCGGCTTTTCTTACGTCTCTATTTACAATCTTTGAGGCCAGTTCTATGGCTCTAAAAATTTTGCTTAAGGATCCCTTTGCATCGGGGTATTGACTTTCTTGTTCTACAATAAATTGTTCTAAGGTTATAAGGCCATTGTTATTCATATTGTGCTGTATTCTTTAGAAATATATTAGTTTTGCAAAGAAACAATAAAAAACTGAATAGCAGGTTTGGCAGGCATGAAAGTATACAAGTTTGGAGGGGCATCGGTAAAGGATGCTGAGGGTATTAGAAATGTAGCAAACATATTAAATACTTCTAAAAATGATAAGGTACTCGTAGTTATTTCTGCATTGGGAAAAACAACCAATGCCTTAGAAAAGGTGGTGAGTGCTATTGCCAATAAAACCGGCCAATCTGGAGACCTTCTTGCAGCGATTAAACAGTATCATTTGGATATTCTTATGAACCTTCAAATGAATAGTTCTTTGGCTATTCAAAATGAAATTGAAAACCTCTTTCTAGAACTGGATTGCATCGCCGAATACGGTTTTGAAGGGCAACCTTATGACTTTATTTATGACCAAGTAGTTACTTTTGGTGAGTTGCTTTCGACCAAAATAGTGAGTTACTTTTTATTAGGAGAGGGAATTAAAAATCAATGGATTGATTCCAGAAACTTTATAATTACGGATGCAAGACATAGAGACGCCAAAGTGAAATGGGTGGATTGCGAGCATATGATTGGAAAGCGATTGAAGCCTTTGGCTGAAAAGAATCTTATCATTACTCAGGGCTTTATGGGCAAAGGTCCATCGGGAGAAACAACCACTTTAGGTAGAGAAGGCAGCGATTATTCTGCGGCTATATTTACCTATTGTTTAGATGCAGAGAGCTTAACCATTTGGAAGGATGTAGATGGATTGATGAATGCAGATCCTCGCAAGTTTGAGGATGCCCAACTTATATCAGAAATATCCTATCGGGATACAATAGAACTTGCCTATTACGGTGCATCTGTTATTCACCCTAAAACCATGCAACCCCTGCAAGCAAAGGAAATTCCCTTAAAGGTAAAGTCATTTTTAAACCCTAAAAAAAAGGGAACCTTGGTTCATAAAAGGGCTGTACAATTGGAAACTGCGTGTTTTATTCATAAGGAAAATCAAATGTTGATCTCTTGCCGAACCAAAGATTTTACATTTATCGTAGAAGATCAGTTAAGCCAAATACTGGCTCTTTTAGCCAAAGAAAAGATGCATGTTGGAATCATGCAAAACTCAGCTTTGAGTTTTATGGTCACCACTGATGACCGGCAAAATAAGGATGAAATCATAGCGGAATTAGAAGTGGCGGGATTCCGTCCTGAGCTAAAATCTAATCTTCAAATGCTCACGGTTTACAATAGCAGTAAAATGCCTTCATCTTTGAATGGTAAAACCATACTTATGCAGCAACAAACGGATACAAGTGCGCATTATTTATACGAGTAATTATTTTTGTAAAATATTATAAATGTAGCCTTGGCGGAGGGTTTTAGTAGGCTCGGCCTTTCCAGATTGTTTTTACCGGAATAAGGAAGAAAATAGCGGTGCTTATGGTTAATATAAAAAGGTAAAACTCATATTGAAGGTGCTGTATTAATCGGGGTTGGGGTTCTCCTAGCAGGGAATATATTCTATAAATATGAAGGTATTGCAATCCAAATTTAGCAATAAGTAAAGCAATTGCAGCTAAGGGTTGGCTCAGAAGCAGTGCAGGAATAATGAAATAATACAATCCAAAAATACCAAATAAAACCCACCAGTACCAGGGAAGCGCTTTTCCACCACTGAGCCATCGCTTTCTTTGATGAAGCAGGGATATAAACCCATTGGTTGGAAGCGAATATGCCAAGACTTTAGGATTCATGATATTTTTCCATTTCCAGCCTTTTGCACAAACCTCGCTGTATAATTTATAATCCTCTGTAATGCTAAATCGAATAGCGCCATAGCCGCCGGTTTCCCAGTACGCTTTTTTTCGAACAATCATATTATTACCTACTGCAGTTGCGGGGATTCCACTGTAACTTATGACGTTTAATAGACCCATAAAGTAGGCCCAATCAATGCTTTGCATGCTTCCCCAGAATCCTTCTGCCTGCACCATGGTGGTGCCACTGGCAACTCCTGTCTCCTCCGTTAGTTGCATGATCATCTCTTTTGCCCAGCTTGGTTTTACAATAACATCTGCGTCGGTTACTAAATAAAAGTCTCCCTGGGCATGCTTGTCAATTTGTGCCATTACTCGAGCTTTTGCCTTTAGTTCAGGGTGGTCAACTATATCTATAATGAGTAGTTGAGGGTTTTGCTCTGCAATTGCTGAGGCAATTTGTTTTGTTTTGTCTGTGCTTTGGTCATTGCCTACAATGATTTGAAGCTTTTCCTTGGGGTAGTCCATTGCGATGAGACTATTTAGGCAGGCTTCAATATTCTCCTCTTCGTTTCGGGCAGCAACCCATACTGAAATAAAAGGCCATTCGCTAGGTTTGTTTTGTGAAATAGCCTTGTAACGAAGGAATTGAATCCATTGCCATATTTGGACAAGAAGGTAGGCTGCGCCTATGTAAAGGAAGATATTCAAGGATGCAAAGTTAGCGGAATTTAACGCTTGTACACAATACTTCATATTTCGGCTTAAATTTGCAGCTTGCAGTTCAGTAGTCAGGTTAGAGAAGAAGCCACTAATGCCTTAAGTTCATTTCCTGGTATAGGGAAAAGAACAGCCCTACGTTTGGTCATGCATCTGATAAAAAGGCCAGAACATGAAATTGTAAATATCGCAGGCGCTATTTTAAAATTAAAAACCGAGCTGCATTTGTGCGAAGAGTGCTTTAATATAGCCGACTCGGAAACCTGTGATATTTGTACAAATACAAATAGAGATTCACAGACCATTTGTGTGGTGGAAGATTTTACGGATTTAATGGCTATTGAGAATACGAACCAATTTATGGGAACCTATTTCGTGCTTGGGGGTCTTATTGCTCCCATAGATGGGATTGGCCCAGAGCAATTAAATATAGAACAGCTGGTCTCTAAAGTAATTAAATCCGAAGCTAAAGAAATTATTCTTGCTTTAAATACCACGGTAGAAGGCGATACTACATTATTTTATATTGCTAAGATACTTAGCCCTTATAAAGTAAAAGTAAGCACGATCTCCAGAGGAATCTCTGTGGGTGCAGAACTTGAATATGCCGATGAACTTACCTTAGGCAATAGTATTTTAAATCGCATTGAATATCAATATTAATATGCTTTCGATTGTAATTGTAAACTATAATGTAAAACATTTTTTGGAGCAGACGCTACTGTCTGTTCACAAAGCTATTCAAGGCTTGGATACGGAAGTTTTTGTAGTGGATAATAATTCGGTGGATGGCAGTGTTGAATTAGTTGAATCAAAATTCCCCTGGGTAAATCTCATCGCCTTAAAAGAGAATACAGGTTTTAGTAGGGGAAATAATGTTGCCATAAAGAGGGCTAAAGGAAATTATATTTTACTCTTAAACCCAGATACCGTTTTACAAGAGGACACCTTAAAAATTTGTCTTGAATTTGCAGATCAAAGAGAAAATTTTGGAGCTTTAGGTGTTCGAATGATCGATGGGAAGGGGAAGTTCTTGCCAGAAAGTAAGAGGGGATTGCCCACTCCACGAAGAGCCTTTTATAAAATGTGCGGACTTTCCTCTTTGCTTCCGAAAAGCAAAGAATTTGGTGGGTATCATTTAAAATATTTAGATGAGGATAAAAACCATGAAGTAGAAGTTCTGAGTGGGGCATTTATGTTTATGAAGCGCAGTGTTCTGGATCAGGTGGGTTTGCTAGACGAAACCTTTTTTATGTACGGAGAAGATATTGATTTGAGTTACCGCATTACTCAAAGTGGAGCTAAGAACTTTTATTGCAGTGATACCACGGTTATTCACTATAAAGGAGAAAGTACCAAAAAGAAGTCTGCCAATTATATCAAAATATTTTACCAAGCCATGGTCATTTTTGCGAACAAGCACTATTCCAAGAAAATGGCTGGAAGCTTCGCGACTTTCATTAATTTAGCTATTTGGCTTCGCGCAATACTTGCACTGTGCCACGGGGCTTTTAATCGCTTGGTTTGGCCAGTACTAGACTTTATTGCTATATACCTTGGCTTTTTAGGAATAGCTAAATACTGGGAGAAGTATAATAAGTTTGTTTTGAACTTTTATCCAGATTCATTTTATGAAATTTTTGTTCCTATATACATCGTTGTGATTTTAATTACGGTCTTTCTTTCGGGAGGCTATGATAAACCTTTGAGTCAAAAAAGGCTTATTCGAGGAGCTCTAACTGGTTCGGTTCTTCTGATTGCTATCTATGCTTTTTTGCCTAGAGATTATAGATTTTCTAGAGCTATTTTGGGTTTAGGTTCGGCATGGGCTGTTCTCATATTGCCTGCGTTAAGAGAATTAGTTTTCTTCGCTAAGAATAAAAGGTTTGGCGCCAATGATCAAGAGTTATTGCGAATTGCCATTATTTCTTTAGATAAGGAATATCAAAGAATTAACAGTCTTCTTAGCCAAAGTCAGGTAAAAATGGATCACTGCATTTGGGTTAATTATAGCTCAGATAAAGTGGAAGGGGCCACGGGACAGATTGGTCAACTAGATGAAATCATCGATATTTTTAAAATTAATACTATTATTTTTAGTGCGAAGGATATTGATAATTCAGAGATTATGGGATTTATGAGCCAATTGGCAGATCAAAACATTCAATTTAAAATTGTTCCAGAACAAAGTCTTTTTATTATTGGCTCAAATTCTAAAAATCAACCAGGCGAATTATATACCATTGATATAAAGTTTGACATTGCTAAAAGGTACATCAAGCGCAAAAAGAGAATCTTAGATATTACCATTGGATTGCTTTCTATTATGCTGTTGCCTCTGTTGGTTTTTTTTAAGAAAGGTCGAACTTTAGTGAAAAATATACCAAAGGTAATTTTGGGCAGTAAAACTATAGTGAGCTATACCAATACAGAAAATGCCTCACGGCTCCCTAAATTGAAACCTGGAATTTTAAGTCCTATGGGGAACCACCAAGATATTTCTTTGTTGGAAAATATCAATTTGGCGTATGCAAGAGACTATAGCGTATACAGAGATCTGGGCTTATTAAGTCAATGGCTTTTTGCCTAAGAATAAATCTTTATTTTTTTATCAAATTGTTTTATAAGTTTTGAATTCCTATTTTGCAAGAGTAATGAAGACGGGTATATTTTCAAGCTTCCGAGGAGATATTTTAGCTGGGATAAGTGTGGCTTTAGTAGCCTTGCCCCTTTGTTTGGGAATTGCTATTGCCAGTGGGCTTCCTCCTGTTTCTGGTATAATTGCCGCTGCCATTGGAGGAATTACGGGATGGATATTTGGAGGAACGCATGTGGGCATAAAGGGGCCAGCTAATGGTTCTATTGTAGTGCTATCTGCTGCCTTGCTGTATTTTGGAGGAGGCGAAAATGGAATTCCTTATGTACTCGCTTGTATTATGGCCTCGGGCTTATTTTTATTTTTAACGGGTGTTTTTAAACTGGGTAAATATGCCGAACTCTTGCCAACTTCTGCTATCAACGGCTTACTAGCAGGTATCGGGTTCATTATCGTTGTTAAACAGATTGATGAATTTTTTGGCTATATGCCAGAGGGTGTTTCACCCATCGAAAATTTTCAAGAAATTCCTGCGGGCATATTAAATCTTAATCCCATTGCCACATGTATCGCGCTTATTAGTGTTATTTTTCTATACATACATCCAAAAGTACCCATTAAACTGATTCGAAGAATTCCCGCCGCTATTTGGGTTTTACTAATGGGTTTGCCCTGGACGCTTGCTTTTAATATGCAAAATGCAGATTCAGCCGTCTTCTTGGGGATGGATGTGGAGCTTAGCAGAGATCTTCTGGTTCGCTTGCCGCATGATGTGATTCATTCAATGGTATTTCCTGTATTTGATCGAATTTGGGAGTCTATGTTTTGGGTCCATTCTTTTTCTATTTTCATTATCTTATTGGTCGAGAATTTATTAAGTGCTAAGGCAGTTGATAAAATGGATCCTTTAAATCGAAAAACAGACTTAAATAAAGACTTAACCAGTAGTGGGTTTACAACTGCTCTTTCTTCTGCGCTTGGGGGGATTCCAGCAATCACTGTAATTATAAGAAGTAGTGTAAATGTAAATGTAGGTGGCAAGCAGAGACTCAGTAATATAGCACATGGTGCATTTTTGATTTTGATATTATTCTTTGCTGTTTCTATGTTAAATTTAGTTCCAAAAGCAGCTTTAGCTGGAATATTAGTTTTCACCGGTTACCGCTTATGCTCACCAAAGAAATTCTACGATGCCTTAGAAATGGGTTGGGAACAATTGTTAATTTTTGTTATTGCTTTTTGGTTTACCATAAATAATGGATTGGTTGCTGGTATTATAGCAGGAACGCTATTTGACTTTATTCTTACCTCTTTCTTTTCAGGGATGACCTTAAAACAATTCTGGAGGGCTTCTCGAAATCCAAAATTTTCATATACCGAAGAGGAAAATAAAAAAGTAGCTATCTCAGCCAAAGGAGTTGTTAATTTTCTAGGTGCATTGAAAATGCAAAAAGTCATAAATAAAATCCCAGATGAAAGCACGGTGGCTTTTAATTTTGCAAATGCCAAATTGGTCGATCATACCATGTTAGAGATGGTTCATAATACGGCCGATGCGTTCGAGAAGAAAGGAGGCCAGTTTAGTATAACAGGCTTAGAGAAATTCCATAGTTCTTCCCCCCATCATTTGGCCCTGAGGTTGAGTGACAGTGTTTGGAAAAGAAATAGAGGTTTGACCCGAAGGCAAAATAAATTGAAAGATGCTTGCCGTGAAAAAGGATATGAATTCGATTCAGAAATTATTCATAAAAATGCATCTTTACAAACTTTTCCCTTCTTTAGTACAAGGCCTCCACAGTTTAGAAAAAACTCTATTCGAGGAAATTTTGAGCAGAATAATACCTCTTGGGTATTATGTGATTTAAATTTCCATGAGGGTGAGTGGGTTGCTCAAAATGAGTTGCATACTACGATTATTCGTTTTACTAGTCCATGTCCCGTTCCATCATTTAGCGTAGAGCCTGAGCAAGTTTACGATCGACTTAGAGAAATTGCTGTGCATACTGATGTGCATGTTGCATCTGAACAACTGGATAGAAAACTTTTGATAAAGGGAGATGATGAGGAAGGAATTCAAGCTTTCTTTGGAAAAGAAATTTGCGATTATCTTATAAGCAATGAAGAGTCCTTTTATATTGAGAGTAACGGAAAGGAAATTGTAGTTTTCGAGCATATTAGATATGCTACAGAAGAAGAAATTACCGTCTTAATTGAATTTACCGAAGGCTTGCACAATACCATCTGTAATTCTATATAAGCCTATTTTCTTTACTTTTGAAGAATTGTCCAGAGCTTATCTTTTAATTCTTGAAGCCCTTGTTGAGCTACAGAACTAAAAAAGTGCACCGGGGCGGAGAACTCATTGGCTATGGCACTCTTTAACTCATCATCCAACATATCCGATTTTGAAATAGAAATCATGTGTTCTTTAGTCAAGAGTTCAGGGTTGAACTTTTCAAGTTCATTAACTAAGATTTGATACTCCTTTAGGTGATCATCGCTATCGGCAGGAATTAAGAAAAGAAGGACTGAGTTTCTTTCAATATGTCTTAAAAAGCGATGTCCAAGCCCTTTTCCTTCATGTGCTCCTTCGATAATTCCGGGTATATCAGCCATTACAAAACTCCTATAATCTCTGTAGGGAATAACCCCTAAATTTGGAACTAAAGTAGTAAATGGATAATTGGCAATTTCGGGTTTAGCGGCAGAAACAACGCTCAGCAAAGTACTTTTCCCAGCATTAGGAAACCCAACTAATCCTACATCTGCAAGAACTTTTAGCTCGAGAATTAAGGTTTGCTCAATACCCGTCTCGCCAGGTTGTGCATATTTAGGTGCTTGGTTGGTACTCGTTTTAAATTTGCTGTTTCCTAGGCCTCCTTTACCCCCTGAAAGAAGAGTTAGTTCTTCCCCTTCCTCGGTTATTTCTCCAATAAAGTCCTTCGTTTCAAAATCTCTAGCTACGGTTCCCAGAGGGACATCTAAAATTATATTTTGTCCGCTTTTACCTGTACTATGGCTTTCGCCGCCGGGGTTTCCATGATCTGCGAAAATATGCTTACGGAACTTTAGATGGATTAAGGTCCAGAGTTGCTTGTTTCCTCTGAGTATGATATCACCACCTTTACCTCCATCTCCTCCGTCCGGTCCCCCTTTAGGGTTTCCCTTCGATCTGTGATAGTGATGGCTACCAGCTCCCCCATTACCACTTTTAAAAAATATTTTTACGTAATCAATAAAGTTGCTTTCCGCCATTTATGTTGCAAAGGTAAGCGGATTTATTGTCCCTATGAATGAATAATTAGTGCTCTGCTTTTATAGGTTGAGAAAACCATTTTTTCTTTACTATATTTAGTAAAAACCACCATAAATAGACTAGTAATAGGCCTAATAGAGCTCCAAAGAAAACATCAAAGAAGAAGTGCTTTCCTAAGTATACTCTACTGTAAGCGATTAGGACTGCCCAGATAACAAATGCAGCTCTTTTCCAACGTCTCAAAGAAAAGGCCAAAATCACAAATGTTGCGACAGCTGCATGATTTGCGGCATGGCTGCTCACAAATCCATAGGATGGACTTTTCCCGATAGGTAATCTGGGGTTCAATTCAGCAATATTACAGGGCCTGATTCTTTCAAAGCCAGGTTTCATGAGCTTACTACTAATTAAATCAGCGCTTGAAACCGCAAGAATTAAAGTCAAAATATATAACCAACTTACTATTCCATATTGCTTAATCAGAAAAAGGAGAATGAGCAAATAGAGTGGAATCCAGAAAAACTTATTACTCATGGCAGCCATAAAAACATCCAGTGTTTCGCTTGCTAATTCTTGATTAATCACCTTAAAAAGCCAAAAGTCTATATTCTTAAACCAGTTTAACATTTCTTACTAATAATTATAATTCGTTTGGATGTGT
>JAURQA010000143.1 GCA_030836345.1 Bacteroidota bacterium | reverse complement strand
ATTGAATATGAAAAAGGCCAATCAAGGCTTTTTTATAAGCGATAGCACTTTTATGGTAGCCAGTGTAATTGAAAACAATAATCAGGAAAAATGCGAACTTACCACAGCCCAATACCATGTATCCAAAGGGTTTCTTTTTCAAAACAAAACAGCCATTATTAATTTTAATCAACTCTTGCTAAAGTTTAATCCCTCTCGTGTAAAACAGTTGGCATATGTAAATAAAAAGCTAGTATATGCCGATTTTTTGTCTGGGCAGTACACTGTTTTTGATTTACCGCTAAGTTTGGGTTCAAAAAGGACGAATTACCTCTATAAGACCAATGCTAAAAACCTAAAAATCTCACAAGAATTGTGCAATAGCTACGAAAAAGATCCCACGTACAGAATGATGGGTGATATAGCCTTATTTATGGACTCGCTAATTCTAAAAATCACCTATATAAAAGCCTTAAACGATAGCACCCTTTTGCTTATGCTCCCCAATAAGCCATTGGATGTATTTGATAGCCTATGTATAAAAAGCATGGTTCTAAATGGCAAAAACGAGCTTAAAAATATGGCTTGCTTGCCCTTAAAAACACCTAAGGTATATACCAAACATACTTTTTCTATATTATCTCTTTTTAATCATGGAATTATAGCTCATAAGAGTGGCTTGTATTTTTTAGACGAGTTTAAACATAAACCTCTATTCAATACTAAAACTAAAGTTCTATTTCCCTATTATGGAGATAAACAAGCTGCCATCCGCAATTTAAAGATATATCTAACGGGTTTGAGCATGAAAGAGTATTGAGTATATAAACACCTACTTACCTTAGCTTAGGCAAGAGCTTGGTTGAAAGCATTAAACATATCACCATTAAAGCACCTGCAGCTATATAGGGCAATTTAAATTGATAATGGTATAATACTCCAGCAATGGTTGGCGCCACTACTCGGCCAATGGCTCCTACTCCCTGAAATAAGCCAAGTATTTTTCCTTGGGTTTTTGCATCTGCATTTTTAGAAACCATGGCATTTAGGCTGGGCATTAACATGCCGTTACCTAAGGCCAAACAGATAATGGCTAAGGCTGTAATTGGGTAAAAATACTCGGGTGCTGGAAAGGGTAAAATGGTTAATCCAATACCCACCAATACTGTTCCTACAAGCAACATTTTTCGCAGTCCAATTATGTTCTCAAATCGTTTGATTAACAGGCCCTGAACCAAGGCTGTACATATTCCAATGAAACCAAAAATAATGTAGATGTAGTTTTCTGGAGTTTGATAGATCTCACTCCACATAAGGGCTGCATTGGTTTGCATAAGCACAAAGGCGGTAATAAAAATAAGATTAATGGTAAAAAGCTCGCCCAAAATGGGAGTTCTAAAGGCAGGAACAAGTCCTGCATAAGCTTTAAGAAAGCCTTTATCGGAATTTGGGTTTTTATGTTTTAAGCTTTCTGGCAATCTCCAAAGGGCGAGGAGAAAATTAATAATACTAAGTCCGGCACTGAACAAACCAATGGTTAATAGGGAGTCCCAGTGGTAGATATTGGCAATGTATACCAGGGCTGCCCCAATGGCTGGCCCAAATACGAATCCTAAGCCAAAAGCAGCTCCAATTAAGCCCATTTTAGAGGCTCGATCTTCTGGCGCAGTGATATCTGCTATATACGCTTGAGCGGTGGGTATATTGGCTGATCCCAGTCCGGAGACCAAACGACTAAGAATGAGCATACCTAACCCTCCTGCAATTCCAAAAAGAAGACTCCCACTGGCCGTTAATAGTATCGTGGTTAAAAGAACCGGCCTGCGGCCTATGCGATCGCTTATATTTCCTGCGGCGGGAGAGAACAGCAGTTGCATGAGCGAAAAGGCCATAACAACGATTCCTACCATAATATCTGGCTCTATACCCCAATTTGCCTTTACTGCATATTCTTTTGCAACTACGGGAAGTATTGGGATAATAATTCCAAACCCGAGAAGGTCTAAAAAAATAGTAAACCACAGGATTCCTAAGGAACCTGAGCCATCTCTTTTTTTTACTTTTTCCTGATGCATTATTTCAGCTTGTTTCCAACCCAGCTATCTTCCACTGGAATATACCCCTGATTTATCCAAGATTTGCTTTGATTAACACTTAAATCAACAATTTTTTGTCCTTTGAGTTGGGCCAAATGCTCCACATCTCTATGGGCATGTAAACAGGTTCCGTTTTCAGCTAAGAGCCATTTTCGATCCATAAAATCTACCTGATGTTTACTGGAATATTTATGTAATAACAGATATAGTTTATCAATGCTGCATCCACTGGCTGGCTCGCTGGCTGCATTTACACAAACCACTAGCAAGCGCCCTCTTAATTCAAAAGCCGCCTCGAGCGGTTTTCCATGAGCTTGCCATTGGGCCACAAAGGCGTCTAATTCAGTTTTAAGTTCTTCATTTTGAGAAAGATCTAGTTCTTTGCTGCAAACAAAAATCCAAGTTTTACTATCTGCGGCATAGTGATCAAACATCATAATTTATTAGCATCTGCAATGAGTTCTGAAATATCCTTCACTTCTATCGTCTGTTCTTTATCGAAATGTTTTACCCCATCTCTCATCATGGTCATACAAAAGGGGCAGTTCACGGCAACAATATCAGCATCGGTAGCAATGGCCTCTTCGGCGCGTTCTACATTAATTTCTTTATCTCCCTTTTCTGCTTCTTTAAACATTTGGGCTCCTCCTGCTCCACAACACAAACCATTGGTTTTGCATCGCTTCATTTCTACAAGATCCCCATCTAATTTTTCCATTACCTGCCGCGGGGCTTCATAGATATCGTTGGCTCTTCCCAAGTAACAACTGTCGTGATACGTTATTTTCTTGCCTTCATAAGCACCTCCCTCCACACTCAAGGCTCCAGAACTCAACAATTCGTTTAAAAACTGAGTGTGATGAACAACATCATAATTTCCTCCTAAGCTGGGGTATTCATTTTTAAGAGTATTGAAACAATGCGGACAAGCGGTAACTACTTTTTTAACACCATATCCATTCAAGGTTTCGATGTTTTGCGTTGCTTGCATCTGGAATAAAAACTCGTTTCCAGCACGTTTAGCTGGGTCTCCTGTGCATCCTTCCTCGTGACCCAATATGGCAAATTTTACACCAGAAGCATTTAATATTTTTGCAAATGACTGCGTAACTCTTTGAGCACGTTCATCAAAACTACCTGCACATCCTACCCAAAATAACACCTCTGGAGTCTCTCCCGCAGATGCATACTCTTGCATTGTTTTTGCCAACATAATTCCTGCAATTTACCAAATTAAAATGCTTTGACAAAGGAATTTATTCCACCACTTTTAAGATTGTGAAAAGGTGCAAATGAATCCAAAATATATTGAATAAAAGTATATTGATTCTAGAGGCTTATAGGCCTCCGCCACCTACGCCTTCTACATGATGATTATGTATGCAGAAAACAGGATACGGACTTGAATTAACTAAGCGCATGGCCGAAGGGCCCAACATAAAACCTGCCGACTCATTTTCTGTCATGGTAAATATTATTCCACAGTTCATTTTACCCGCGTATTCTATCAAAGTACTTGATACCGATTGACCCAGTTGCATACTACTCCCATATTGAACGCCGCGATTTTTCATAAAATCCTCGGCTTGAGACACATATACATTTACATATTTCTGTGTTTCTGAGTCTTTGTGTTTACTCACCCCAAGAATATGCACCACAGAACCAAAAACATTGGCTAAGGCAGATGCATAACTAAATTTCTGACGCGTCTCTGAGGACGAATCTACCGGTACTAAAATATTCTTAAAGTTAAAATCTTTTGCCGCCTCTGGGATAATTAAAACAGGACAGTCACAACTATTGGCTACTTTATATGCCGTACTTCCTAAAAACTGTGGCATAAACCCTTCCATCCCATGACTACCCATTACTACTAAGTCGGGGCGAGTATCTTTTTGCTCTTGCACAATTACCTGGGTTGGAGATCCTGAATGAATTTTGAAATTCAAGGATACATTCTGAACTTTTTCTAATGCCTCAATGTAAGCCTGAGCATCTGGAGCATCTTTATCGTTCCGGCTCGTCATCACAAAAACAGTTTGAAAGACGCTATTAAACTTTCGTCCGATTTCTACTGCTTTTTTGGCAGCAATTTGAGCTGCATTGCTGTGATCATAGGCGATTAAAATTGTTTTGTAGTTTTGGGGCATAATGTTTTCTTTTGAATGATTTCATTACGAATATATGGCAATAATATGACAAATGCAAGCTAATTAAGTGACTTACACTTACTTACCCCTGGAACCAGATATTCTCTTCCCGTTTTGTCCTCCCGGCATTGGTATCTGGTACGTTTTTTATGCAACTTTGTGAATTCCATTCCATTTTTTAACTTAAACCTTCCATTGATGGAAATATCATCTACCAAAGCCCACTCACTATCAGAATCATAGCCGTGTAACACTTTCATGAGGCCTGGATCACTGCAACTACTAGCATAAGGGTTTTGCATATATTTTATGAGAGCTTGATAGATGTCTAATGGAAAAATCTTTCCTTCTAACATGGGCTCGGTCACTTCTTTAAATTCTCTTTTCCACTCGGGGCCATGAGGCGCTACTTTAGATCCAAACTTTTCAAAGTTCAGTAAATGAGCAATTTCATGTAAAAAAGTAATGAGGAAAGCATAGGGATTTAGATCTCGATTCAATGATATTCTATGAGGTTGACCATTATGCTTGGGCCTATAATCTCCCAGTTTACTCAATCGTGGATTTTTAATATTCAAATGAACCTTATTGGTGAGAAGGAGATCTGCACAATAAACTTCTGAACCCAGAGGCACATACTTTTTTAGATTTTCTGATAACTCGGCTAAGGTCATTTGTTTAATGAATGGATTACTCTTTCGCTAATGGTGTCGCCAATACTTAGCGAACTGGTTGCCGCTGGGCTTGGCGCATTTAACACATGTACACAAGCCTCACTCTCCTGAATAAAGAAATCATCAATTAATGACCCATCTCTATGGCAGGCTTGAGCTCGTACTCCAGCACCGGCTGGTACTAAATCGTCTTCTGTGATCGCAGGCATTAGTTTTTGAAGTGCTTTTACAAAGGCGGCCTTGCTATATGACCTATAGTATTCGCCTAAGCCTGTTTTCCAGTATTTCAATCCTACTTTCCTAAACCCTGACCATGCTAAGCTCTCCCAAACTTCTTTTAGACTAAAGGATGTTTTGGTATAACCCTCTCTTTTCCATGCAAAAACAGCATTTGGACCCGCTTCAATCTCTCCGGTGATTCTACGTGTAAAATGAACCCCTAAAAAGGGGAAATTAGGATCTGGAACTGGGTAAATTAAATTAGAAAGCATTTGAGATTTTTCTGGCCTTAAGTAGAAGTACTCTCCCCTAAATGGAATGATACGTACATCTAAGCGCTCTCCAGCCATTTGGGCTACTTTATCGCAGTAGAGTCCTGCGCAGTTAATCAAAAGCTTTGCCGAGACAAACTTACTTGAACAGGATATTTCAACATTCGTTTGGGTTTTATCTATGGCTTTTACTTCTTCCCCTAAGGCGATCTCTCCCCCTAATCGGATCACTTCTTCTTTCAGTACCATACTTACCGCTTTATAGTCGATAATACCAGT
>JAURQA010000142.1 GCA_030836345.1 Bacteroidota bacterium | reverse complement strand
TGGTTTGTATTAGTTGGATGGGCTATCTATCCAATTGGTTACATGTGTATGCCAGGTGGATGGTTAAACGGGATTATGGAATCTAAAGATGTTGACTTATGGTACAACATTGCTGATGCTATCAACAAAATTGGTTTTGGTCTTGTAGTATATAATATTGCTATAAGTTCTAAAAAATAATCATTCAATTGTTTTACAGAAATACAAGCCAAGAAATTGGCTTGTATTTTTTTTTAGCCCATGAATTTATTCACTTTCATATTCCTGATTTGCTTATATGCCTTGTTCTTTATTTATCAAGCATTTAGTGGGATTGAGTTAGAGCAACAAATTCTGTATTCTTCTATTTTTATTTTACTGTTTGGGATCCCTCATGGTGCAATAGATCATATACTCTTTTTTAAGAAGCGTAAGATGTCCCAACTCAAGTTTTATACCTTATACCTTTCCCTCATATTACTTTTCTTGATATTTTGGTTGTATCAACCCATGTGGAGCTTCCTCTTTTTTTTGGTGCTTTCCGCATTTCATTTTGGACAATCCCAATTTGAAGATCTTAAAACAAAAAAGACCATCTACTCAAACATACTTTTTATCATTTGGGGCTTAACACTCCTCGTAAACCTTATTTTTTACAATGCAAATGAGCTCAATAACTTCACCGCATTTTTCGATGATACCGTTTCGTTTCAAAGCATTTATAAACACCATTATATTCGAAATTCGTTTATTCTATTCAACCTTTTGAATGCCGGTATACTAACCTATTTAATGGCAAGTAAACAAATGATTTGGAGCCGGTTTACCTCCGAAATATTTTTAATAGCTCTCATTCACCTAACCTTTTATCTCTTTCCCTTTATCATAGGCTTTACTCTTTATTTTGTGGTATTGCACTCTATACGAGTCATGAGTCAAGAATTCAACTATTTCAAAAGCGAAGATTCAACCTTTAGTTTACTCCATTTCCTAAAATTATTAATGCCACATACCCTCCTGAGCATTTTTTCTACCATTTTCATTTTATGGTTATCATATAAAGAAATTATCCCTTTGTCCGTGCCCTTAACATCCCTAATAATAATCTCAGTAATTACCTTGCCTCATGCAATAGTGATGCATATTTTCTACCAAAGGAAAGTTTAAATCTTAATCCTTGCCTCCCTTTTTATTGCATAAAAGAAACAGTTAGAACTCCACATAAAATATTTAAGGCTACACCCTTCACCTCAACATCTCTAAATTTTAGTTATCGGTAATTTATAAGCTATACTAAATCGTTTAGACAAACATCTCTGCACCTTCAACATTCAACAATTTTTAGACTATTCGAAAAGGACAGAAGTATTGCGTCGTAATCACCCAATTTCAGGCAAGACACACTTTTCATTTCAGACCAAAACAACTACTAAGGCAGCCAATAATCTCATTAGAAGCAAGGCATTTAGCAACATTATCATAGAATTGAGCATAACGGATGCCGCAATTACTTTTGTTGAAAATTTACAACGCCTACGGCTAAAAAACATACTCCGATAAAACCGGTTGGGTTGCCACCTTTATGGGATCTGATGTTCAACAGGGAGTTTATATATACATCATGGTTATTAACCAATACTTATTGGATGGCAAAGAAGAGATTTACGTTGCGCGCGGTGAGATATCCGTGTTTCGTTAAAATAGGAAAATCGGGACATTCCTTTACTTCAAGCCTTGGCTTATGCCAAATCCAGGCCCGCTTCTTTCATGCTTCGCCTTCGGTCTATCTTTTCTGTAGCCGTAAACAGTAAACAATCTACCTCCACCGTTACTTTTATGTATTTTAGAGTTGAAGAAGGGCTTAGGCTTAATTCTAGACCTCTCTTCTTTACTAAAACTCCCTTTTCTCCCAGCACAGAATCTTTAATAGAACCAATAAAAAAAGAATGAAACGCATGTGGGTTTTCGGCTAAAATCTCCGCTTCCATTTCTTCTGGGTACAATTTTAATCCTCCAGAATTAATCACATGGTCATTGCGACCCAAAATCTTAAATCCTCCATTCTCAAATGCCACCACATCCGTAGTCTGCAGCCATTTTCCATCTGTTAAAGCACATTTTATCTTCAAACAAGATTCCTCATTTACATCCAAATCTACTGTTGGAATAGGGTAAAAATAATCCGAATCTAAACTGCGATACGCGATATGGCTATAGGTTTCAGTCATTCCATATGTATGAAACAGTTTGGAGCTAATCACATCAGGCACCTCAAAACCAAGGCTTCCACCCCCTATTAAAATACTATGCGCTTGGCTCAGTGCATGCATCGTTTTCTCCGACTGAAGGCAATGATATAACTGGTGCGGTGTAAGTGATATACAGGCCTCCTTTACATCCATATCCAAAACAGGTTTCGCCTCTGGCGTTTTTATGCAGAGCGGTATATTCCAAACCAAAGCTCGCACCATTTGCATAAATCCGCCAACTTTATACGTAGGCAAGCACACATACATGCGCTTTGGTTTAGAAGGCAAGAATGTTAATGTTTGCTCCGCACTCCAAATAAGCTTAGCCCGTTCCAAAGCAATCGTCTTTGGAGCGCCGGTACTTCCAGACGTTTGCAGCAAAAAGCGTTCTACCCCCTGTTCCCAATCTTTTTTAAAAGTAGCCTCGTTCATCCAAAGTATATCTATGCCAATGCAGGCCCATAAAACAGTCCTCCTATGAAAAGTCCAAGCGCCTCATTGATCTGAGGTCAAAGGTAAGAATTGCAGATGTTTATTGCCTAAGTTGGTAAAAAACTTATGAAATAAACTACCTTTGAGGGCGATTATATAACCCCAAATAGGCATGAAAGTTATAGGAATAATGAGTGGAACAAGCATGGATGGAACCGACCTTTCGCTATGTGATATTCAAGAAAATAATGGACAATGGACTGCAGAAATCATATCTAGCAAAACCTATCCCATGGAGGAAAAATGGAGGGTGAGATTGAGCCAGCTAAAGTATCAAAACAGTTCTACTTATGCCCGCACGGATGTATTTTATGGACGGTATTTGGGCGAATTGGTAAGGCAATTCTCAGAGGAACAAGGCGTAGAAGCCGATTTAATTGCCTCGCATGGACATACCATATTTCATGATCCTGAAGGATGGCTAACCGGCCAAGTGGGCGATGGAGCCACCTTAAGCGCGGTAGCAAATTTACCCGTGGTTAGCAATTTTAGACGAGCCGATGTAGCTAAAGGAGGTCAAGGAGCCCCCCTGGCTGGCAAAGGCGATGAGCTGCTCTATGCGGAGTATGATGCCTGCTTAAACCTAGGTGGATTTTGCAATATCTCTGCAAAAATAGATGGGCAAAGAAGTGCTTGGGACATTGGGCCTTGTAATATTGTCTTAAATCGATTGGCCAGAGAAAGGAATTTAAAATACGACGCCTATGGTTCCATCGCATCCGAAGGACAAATTGATTTTACCCTTTTGGAACGATTGAATCAAATTGACTATTACCATAAAACCGGATCAAAATCCCTGGGACGTGAATGGATCAATAAGAATTTTTGGCATATTGTACGCGACTTTGAAAAAACCGACGTTGCCGATCGAATGAAAACCTTGGTGGTTCACATTTCCTTTCAAATAGCTCGAGCACTAGACCAAAGTTTTGGCAATAATGGCGAAGGAAAAAAGGTTTTAGTCACTGGGGGAGGTGTATTTAATAAAATTTTAATGGAATTCATCACCCAAGAGAGTGATGCCAGTTTTGTAATACCCGAAGAAAATATTGTCAATTATAAAGAAGCCCAATTTTTTGCATTGTTAGGGGCTATGCGTATTAAAAATCAAAGCAATATAGACCATCATCAAACCGGAGCCTCTGCATCTCAAATAGCAGGATCATTAGATGGTGATTTTTCAAAAATAAAGTAACATGAGCCTAAAGAAATTAGTAGAGAAGTTTGAGGGGAAAAAACCCGAAATCGTTTTTGAGTGGAACGATACTGAGACAGATGCCAAAGGATGGATCGTGATAAACTCTTTACGCAATGGAGCAGCTGGCGGTGGCACACGCATGCGAAAAGGATTAAACCGACACGAAGTGGAATCCTTGGCCAAAACCATGGAGGTGAAATTTACCGTAGCGGGACCACCTATAGGTGGAGCAAAATCGGGCATTGATTTTGACCCCAATCATCCAGAAAAGGAGAATGTTCTCAAACGATGGTACCAGGCCGTTTTACCTATTCTTAAGCACTATTATGGAACGGGTGGCGACCTAAATGTCGATGAGATTCATGAAGTAATTCCAATAACCCAAGAGTTTGGCCTACTTCACCCGCAAGAGGGGGTTGTTAACGGACACTGCAAAGAGTACACAGGAGAAGAAAAACTAAAGGCCATTTCTAGGCTGCAAGAAGGCGTTTTATTGCCCATAACACATCCCGAATTGAGCCCCGATGTGGAGGCCAAATTTACCATAGCTGATATGATTACAGGCTGGGGCGTGGCAGAGGCCGTACGTCATTACTATGAGGTATATGGCGGGTTTACCAATGGTAAATATGCTATTATTCAAGGATGGGGAAATGTATCTGCGGCGGCGGCATTTTACCTAACCAAATACGGCGTGCGTATTACGGGTATTATTGACAGAGAGGGAGGAATAATAAATAAAAAAGGATTGGGTTACGAGGAAATTAGAACCCTTTTCATAAACCGAAAAGGGAACAAACTAAGCAGCCCAAATATGATTTCGTTTGAAGAGGTGAACGAGCAAATTTGGGATTTACCTGCCGAGATATTTATACCAGGAGCCGCCAGTCGCTTAATTACAGAAGAGCAAGTCTTAAAGATGCAAAAGTCAGGAATTGAAGTCATCAGCTGCGGAGCCAATGTGCCTTTTGCAGATCAAGAGATATTTCAAGGGCCTATTTCTAAGTTGGCCGATGAGGTAACCGCGGTAATTCCAGATTTTATTGCAAATTGTGGGATGGCTCGCGTGTTTGGATACTTAATGAAGAAAGACGCACAAGTAACCGATGAAGCCATCTTTAAAGATGTGAGTCAAATTATTAGAGGCAGCATCATGAGGCTTCACCAATTTAACCCCAAAACCACCGGTTTAAGCGGAAAGGCCTTGGAAATGAGTTTAACTGATTTAGTGCATTAATATGAAATCCAATTTTTTAGAATTTAATAACGCAGAAATAGAGCAAGCAGTGCTGCACCATGTTGGCAACGCATATAATGGTGGGCCGCTTACATTGGGTGAAGAGGAGCTCTCCATTGATAGCGATACCCTCAAGTTTTGCTTGTTAAAAATCACCTCTCGCTTATTAAGCGAAGTTCAATATTACTCCTTCAGAAAACCAAGTGAAAATATTGTTAGAAATTGCGTTCAGGCCATTTTTGATGGAGAAGATATGGTGGAGGCCTCGGGTAATATTGCCAAGCATTTATACAATTGTGGAAATCACCAAAATATTAAACCTGGCGATTTTTTCTGTTTGAGATTTAGTGGCGTGCGTTACGAAAAAGAAGAAGTAGAGGTAATCGCTTTTCTTAAATGCGAGAACCGAAAACCCTTTATAAAATTAGATATTGAGGACGAAAATTATATCCCACAAATCCTTCATGGCATAGATGCAGACAACTTAGATAAGGGATTTCTTATTATTAACACTGCAGAGGAAAAAGGATATAAGGTTCTCTCCATCGATCGTACCGCTCGCGCCAAGGAGGCCATATTTTGGGCCAATGATTTTTTAAATATTGTTCCCTTCCAAGACGATTTCTTATTTACTTCAGAAATCATGAATGTAACTAAAGATTTTGTGACCAAAAAGGCCTTGGATGACTTTGATATGGAACGACCAGAGCAATTGGCTATGTTAGATAAGGCGCAAAATTACTTTGAGCAAGAGCCCGTATTTGAAGAGGAAAAATTTGAGGCAGCCATCTTTGAGAATGGAGTAATGAGGGATAAATACCGACAATTTAAAAATGAAGAAATTGAAAGTGAGCATTACCTACCCCCCAATTTTCCTATCAATAATTCTGCAGTTCAAACCTTTAGTAAGGTATTTAAGTCCGTCATAAAATTAGATAAGAATTTTCATATCTATGTTCACGGAAATCGCCAGTACATAGAACGTGGCTTCGATGAGGAGAAAGGAAAGCATTACTACAAATGCTTCTTTGATGACGAAAATTAGACCCTTATAATTACAGATACTGAAGCCCTTTGGGCGGGAAAATATCCCTAAAATAGTATATTCATTTTAAGTCTTAAAGGGAGACCTAATGGTATATTCCTTCGGCTTGTAAAAGATATTTTTGTACATGTTTGAAAAAGCATATATCCAGGGAAAACGAATGAGCGCTATAAAATAATTTCTTACAGGTACTGCACCTAAACAACTTTTTATTTCGACAGCGGTACGCCCGAAATTTACACTTTCCAACTTATTCTCTATGGCATAATAAACCAAACCATATAACATTCTTTGGTAAATAGGCATATTCTGTTTCTCTGGCGTATGAAAACCAATGTGCATGGCAGTAAGTGACTGTTCCATCAAAACAAAACCAATGAACCCCAGTGGATTTCCTTTGGATGAGTATATCCTTATGCGATAGTTATCACCAAAGCTTTTAATATAATTTTTGAGTACAGATGCCAAGTCTGAACTCATGGTAAGCATTTTACCCGCCAAAGTTTTCTTTAGTAGACCGGCAATAAGTGCGAGTGTTTCATCATCAATTTCAGAACCCATGTACTCCTGGGTTTCCAATTCATCCGTCTCTTTAAGTATTTTCTTAGCCCTTACCCTATACTTACTCGTAAATGCATCCAAGTAATCATCAAATGAACCCCATTTAGCCCTTATATGAAGAACCATCATAGGATCTGCCGGGATGCTTAAGTAGTGTGGCACTCCTTCAATCTTTCCTGAAAAGGTATTAATAATATAAATTCCACAAGGATTGTCTTTCCTTAAATGAACATCTTTCCAGGGCTCCAAATTCTCTACCTGTGAAAAACAAGGAACTGCTGTATTACCGACGAGATGAACCCGCGATAGTCGGCTAATTATATTTAAAAGAGCCAATGAAACCTTATTCGTCAACCTCCCCTTAGTATTACTAAAGACAGCGTGAGAAATGGGCCATTCCTTTCCTCCCACAGATACGGTCCCTTGATAATTGGAGAATCCACCGTACAGTTTGGCCAGTGATTTTAAATGATTACTCATGGAATTTTTTGCTTGAGATGACAAAGGTTGGCGAAATTAAGTATTTAATATGATGCAAACCTCAAATACTATTCCTAACCTGTGGTTTTAGATAAAGACTCCCAGAAAAATAAAAAAAACAGTTTTGTCCATAAAACAGCTGTGTTTTTCGTTCAAAATAGTCAAATATCTGCAATCCATGCCATCCATCGGTTATTTTTGCATGATTGTTGGATTATAAAAGTAAAAAAATACCCATGAAAAATAAAATAGTTATTTGCAGTCTTCTCCTGTTTAGCGCATTTTCTATATCTGCTCAAACTACTAAATATACTGAAGTGGAAGGTTATGGAGTAAGTGAAAAACTCCGTTCGTATAAGAAAGTAAAACTCACCGCGGACCTGAGCCATTTAAGCCAGAATGAAAAAGATGCATTGTATTTTATGATAGAGGCGGCAAAAGCGGTAAATCCCATCTTCTGGAAACAAACGTATGGAGATGAGTATCAAAAACTTTTGGATGGTAGCTCTGGGGATTTGAGATCTTTTATTGAATTAAATTATGGTCCTTGGGATCGCCTAAATAATGATGCTCCTTTTGTTAAAGGCTTCGGGCCTAAACCGTTAGGAGCCAACTACTACTCGCCTAATTTGGATCCAGAAAAACTAAAGGAATTTCCAAAAGAAGAATTAAATAACCAATACTCTGTTCTTAGGGCAAATGAAATGGGTGATATTGAAACAGTGGGATACTCGAGGGAATACACTGAAGGTATTGGAACTATCGCCGATAACTTATTTAAGGCTCAAGATAGACTTATGGATTCTGATGAAAGCTATGCTCGCTTTCTAATGGAGCGAGTGAATTGCTTGGGACAAGATGATTATATACCCTCTGATATTGAATGGCTGAAGCAAACGTCAAATAAGTTGGATATTATTATAGGTCCCATAGAAAGTTATGATGATAAGCTCCTTGGCATTCGTACATCTTTTGAATCCTATGTAATGGTGCGCGACCCAAAGTGGAGTAAGAAGTTAGCCAAATATCTAAAAGAGCTTCCAGAGCTGCAAAAAAACTTGCCGGTAGATTCTGCCTATAAAACAGAAACTCCAGGAGGCAGCGGAGATCAACTTGCCGTGTTTGATGCTGTTTATTATGCAGGAGATTGCAATTCGGGAAGTAAAACCATTGCCGTCAACCTTCCCAATGACGAGAACATTCAGAAAGAAGAGGGAACGCGGCGTTCACAAATACGAAATGTGATGAAAGCTAAGTTTGATGAAATTGTGGTTCCAATAAGCAAAAATATGATTGTTGAAAACCAGCAAAAACATGTCAACTTCAATTCCTTTTTTAACAATGTTATGTTTCACGAAGTGGCTCATGGCCTAGGAATAAAGAATTTAGTGGGTTCAGAAGGAACCGTCAAATCTGCTTTAGGTGCTTTACACAACACCATAGAAGAATGCAAGGCGGATGTGCTGGGCTTGTGGATGGTTACCCAATTGGTAGACAAAAAAGAACTGGATGGAGTACTTGACGACTATTACGTAACCTTTGTGTCGAGCATCTTTAGGTCTGTGCGTTTTGGTGCAGGTTCCGCCCACGGAAAAGCCAATATGATTGTTTATAATACTTTGGTAAAAGACAGAGCCATTAAAAGAACAGAGAATGGACTTTATGCGGTTGATGTAAATAAAATGCGAAAGAGTATAGAGGGATTAGCGGGTCGTTTACTGAAACACCAAGGAGATGGAAACGCCACAGCTGTTGGAGAATACGTAGCCAAGTACGCTGCTGTTTCCTCCGTACTTAAAGCCGACATTTCAGAAATAAATAAGCAAAATATACCGGTAGATATCCGATTTGAACAAGGGCAAGAAGTTCTTGGCCTAACTCTACCAAAGCCAGAGCCAAAGCGAAAGTAGCTAAGTACATTTAAAAATAAATAACTTTTAAAAAGAAGGAAAGTAAGAATGAGAATTATAAAATTTATACCTGTCGTTACCATTGGGGCTTTGCTGAGCACATTGGTTTTCTGTGGCAATAGCAATAAAATTGAGGGAGATGAAAACTTACTTTCTGCAATAACAGAGCTGCTCAGCTCTAGGCATTACCAACCAAAAAAGATCAATGATAATTTTAGCCAGGCTGTTTTTAAAAACTACATGGATAAAATTGATAATAAAAAGCAGTTTTTTACCCAAAAGCAAATGGGTAAATTAAAATCCAAATATGCCAAAAACATTGACGATGAGATAAAAAAAGGGAGTTCCGAATTTATGGATTCTACGTGGTCTGCCTTAAACCAGCGATTATATAGCTTGGAACTGGTCAACAAGCGCATCTTAAACACCCCTATAGATTTCAAAAACTCCCAGGAGAGTATTACTATAGAAACAACTCCTAAAAAATATCCAAAAAACGAAAGCGTTTTGGAAAATAAATGGAGCAAATGGGTGACATGGAATGTACTGGATCGATTGCACCGAAAAATACAGGCGCAAAAAACAGACAGTGCTAGAAAAAAGGCCCCCTACGATACACTGGAGCTAAAAGCGAGAACCGAAACAAAAACCTACCTCAATTCGTGGTTTAAACGCTTAAAGGAAATGGACCAGCGCGATAAGTTGAGTTTTTATGCAAACGCTGTTTCTGAAGTATTTGACCCTCATACTAGTTATTTCCCTCCTGCTCAAAAAGATAATTTCGATATTCAAATGACAGGTAAGCTAGAAGGCATTGGAGCCACCTTGAGTCAAAGAGATGGATACATTAAAGTAGAACGAATTGTTGCAGGTAGCGCATCGTATAAACAAGGAGATCTTAAGGCGGGATACCTCATTGTAAAAGTGGCTCAAGCCGATGGCGATCCAGTAGATGTGGTAGACATGAAATTGGATGATGCCATTAAAATGATTCGTGGGAAAAAGGGAACTGAAGTTCGGTTGACAGTGAAAAAACCAGATGGAAAAATCCAAGTAATTCCGATTATTAGAGATGTCGTAATTATTGAAGAAAGTTACGCAAAGAGTGCAATTATTACTGAAAATGACACCAAATATGGAGTTATTTACCTGCCCAGCTTTTATGCAGACTTCAGTCAAAGAGGGCGAGGTAGAAATAGCGCAAATGATGTGTTAATTGAAATCAATAAACTTAAAAATGCTGGTGTATCAGGTATAATATTGGATCTTAGAAACAATGGCGGCGGCTCTTTGGCAGATGCCATAGAAATGGGTGGACATTTTATCTCCACCGGTCCTATTGTTCAAGTAAGAACAAGCAACAACAGAATTCAAGCAGCTCAGGACAGAAACCCTTCTGTTGCATATGATGGGCCTTTGGTTATTTTAACAAACTTCTACAGTGCCTCCGCCTCGGAGATTTTAGCAGCTGCCATGCAGGACTATAAACGAGGCATTGTTATCGGCTCAAAAACAACCTATGGCAAAGGAACCGTTCAAACATTTATTCCCTTAGAATACACCAATTCATCAGTATTTAAAAATGGGTTTGGACAAATGAAAGTGACCATTCAAAAGTTTTACCGCATCAATGGAAAAACAACCCAACTCAACGGCGTGGTTCCAGATATAATTATTCCAGACTTATATGATGAATTGGATTTAGGAGAAAAAGACATGGATTATCACTTGGGTTTTGATGAGATTGCCAAAGCTCGATACTCCCCTTACAGAGACTTATCAATGAATGGCAGAGAAACTGCTATTCATTTAGCCAATATAAGAATAAGCAAGAACGCCTATTTTAATCAAACCATCCAGAAGGCCAAGCGCCTTAAATCCATGCGTGATTCTTACTCATATACCTTAAATTTAAAGAAATATGCTGCAGAGCAACAAAAGATTAAGGATGAAGACAAGGCCTTTAATATAACCTATACATCTGCAGACAAGAGTATCGATCCTTTAAAAGTTGATGTTGAATCTGCAGGAGACGATGAAGTGAAAATAGCGCAGAAGAAAGATTGGATTAAGATGTATGCCAATGATGCAACCCTTGACCAAGCTGTTTTTGTTTTAAAAGATTTGAACCTTCAGAAGTAAGGTTTGTTTACTTTACATGCAAAAAGTTACTGCAACCCTTTTATTTATTGCTTTCGCTATAGTTGGAAGCTCATGTTCCTTTACAAAAGGCAAAAAAGTGCAAGCAACAGATTCAAAAAGTATGAAAAGTATTCACAGTTATAGTATAAAAACCTTGGATGGTTCCTCAGATATTAACTTATCTAGCTTTAAAGGTAAAAAAATAATGATTGTAAACACCGCTAGTAAATGTGGGTTTACATCCCAATATAAACAATTGCAAGAAATGGCTGAAACCTACAAGGATAAACTGGTTATTATTGGCTGCCCATGCAATCAGTTTGGCGGACAAGAGCCCGGAAACTCCGCTGAAATTGCTGGATTTTGTGAGAAAAATTATGGAGTAACTTTTCCTCTAACAGAAAAATTAAATGTAAAAGGGAGTGATCAACATCCACTGTACCAATGGCTCACCAGCAAGAATAGTAATGGAGCCTTAGACTCTGAAGTTTCTTGGAATTTTTGTAAGTATATAATGGATGAAGAAGGGAAGCTACTCGGGTTTTTCCCAAGTATGGTAAAACCTAACGACAGCCAGATCACAAGTCTATTATAGACCGCAACCGCTTACTGCGACTTAGAACCCATCGCTTTAAAAGCTTACTTACCTACCTTCGCTTTATGAAAAATAGCTTCATTAATGCTCTTATTGGCTCTATCCTATTCGTAAAATTCACCTTAGGTATATGTCAAACCCTT
This sequence comes from Bacteroidota bacterium, assembly GCA_030836345.1. Lineage (GTDB taxonomy): Bacteria > Bacteroidota > Bacteroidia > NS11-12g > UBA955 > CALKCM01. The sequence continues at coordinate 1,559 of JAURQA010000142.1, read as the reverse complement.
GCTCCAATTGAAGTAACCTATCACATTAAAGAAAAAAATATGCAAGAGATATCAGGTCTCATTGCAGATAGCCTTTCTGAACACGGCAATTATACGTTTTGGGCCTTAGGCGATGGCGGAGCTCCTGCCAAGCTCTATAAATACGAATTAAGAAACCTTGATAGTTTTACCATTAGCCAAGAAAATCAAGAAGATACAGCATTGCTTTTGGATAGCACTACTTTTTTAAATGCCAGCAATGTAGATTGGGAAGAACTCAGCCATTCCAACTCTCATATTTTTATTGGAGACTTTGGAAATAATAATGGGAACCGAACGAATCTAAGAATATATCGGTTTAAAAGAGCCAAACTCGGTTCCAAAAACGTATCTGTAGATACCCTTCATATTTCCTATTCCCGCCAGATAGACTTTAGCTCTCAAAGGTTTCATCCCTGGGATTGCGAAGCAATGTATTGGAAGAATGATTCGCTGGTCTTGCTTAGCAAAGGTTTGTTTAATTCTAAAATTTACATCTATACAATTCCAGATCAACCAGGGCATTATTCTATAGAGCCCTCTGATAGCTTTCTAAGCACCCAGCTTATTACTGGAGCCAGCATAAAACTAGGCGGAGGAAGCAATTTCCCTGATCTCGTGGGCTATAATTTTAATAGTTCGTTTAAACTAAATAGCGTCTTTGGGTTACTTCAAAAGCCTTTTAAAAACTATTGGACGAGCGATCCATCAGAAAAACTGAGAGAACCCCATCAATTGGAATCCATCGCTACCCCAATTATTCCTCTACCCGTTTTACAAATGGCCTATGCAACCGAAAAGTATGATGGAAAAAACGCCAGAATTTATCTGCATGGAGTGTTTGGAAGCAGCAAACAAAATATCAAGCAAATAGAGGTAAGCCTGCACCCCAACCCTGTTTCCAGCGATCTGCATTTAACCCTCAACACTCAGGCCAGTGGCAGGCTTATTATTAGCGATATTCAAGGAAAATGGATCAAAAATATACCCATTGAACATGGGAGTCATTTGATTGACGTTGCTGCCTTACCAAAGGGCGTTTACCTTCTAAATTTATATGCCATAAACTTTGCACCCTATAGCCAAACCTTTATCAAACAATAAGCCTTATTACATCAAAGGGCGTCGCCAAGTACACAAGCAATCTTTTGTTGAAAAGATACAGAGGCAATAGACGTATTTCACCCTTGTAAAATCACTTTTAAGCAAGTAATTTCGCAGTCCAGAATTATGAGAGAGATTCAAATGAGAGAGGCGCTTCGAGAAGCCATGAATGAAGAAATGCGAAGGGATGAAAACGTATTTTTAATTGGTGAAGAGGTAGCTGAGTACAACGGTGCATACAAAGTAAGTCAAGGCATGCTTGAAGAATTTGGTGAGCGCAGGGTTGTTGATACACCTATTGCCGAACTTGGTTTTGCTGGAATTGCAACGGGAGCTGCCATGCGTGGATTAAGACCTATTTGTGAATTTATGACCTTTAATTTCTCCTTAGTTGCCATAGACCAAGTAATAAATACTGCGGCTAAAATCAATAGCAT
>JAURQA010000141.1 GCA_030836345.1 Bacteroidota bacterium | reverse complement strand
TGTTATTAAAAATAAACTAAAAGTAGATACCATAAAAAGCGGGATCGAATACATGACTTATCTGGCTGATTGGTATCCCAAGAACAGCGGAGGCAAAGGAGTTGGCTTTTTTCAAATTGGCGGAGGTATAGCGGGAGATTTTCCTATATGCGTAGTTCCTATGTTATACCAAGACTTAGAAATGGAGCAAACGCCATTTTGGAGTTATTTCTGCCAAATTAGCGACAGTACAACAAGTTACGGGAGCTATAGTGGAGCGGTACCCAATGAAAAAATAACCTGGGGAAAATTAGATATTGACACACCCAAGTTTATTGTAGAAAGTGACGCAACCATTGTTGTACCTCTGATGTTTGCGTATATTTTAGGATGGTAATTTAGATGTATGGATTTACTTGAAATAAGCAAAAAAGAACAGGTCGAGAAAGTGGTAAATAAGCATTATGAGCTGCTTTTGAAGGATCCCAAAACTAGCGAGATGTTCAAGCATTTAAAGCTAGAAAAGCACCTCCCCAGGATATATGACTTTTGGTGTTTTGTACTGCAAATTAATCCTGAGGAAAATCAATACAAGGGCAGCGTATTTGAGCCTCACACAAAGCTAAATTTGAAAGCAGAGCATTTCGATATTTGGTTAGGGTATTTAGCTGAAGCACTTGAACCTTTCCAAGGAAGCAAGTCAAAAGAATGGATGGAAAAAGCCAATCAACAAGCTATATTATTTAAGTATAAACTTGGCTTGGAACCTCAACAAATTAACATTAAAAAAAGATAGGTGATCCTTTAGAACTTGCTTTTTTAGGATAAAAGAGCCCATATTTGAAAATAAAGAGCAAAAAAAAAGCCCTCCAGGTAGAGGGCTTTTCCATAATTAATAAGGTTTTACCTAACGCAAGCTACAAACCTGGTCCATTGCTTTGTGTTTAACACACTATGCAATTCGCGTAGCATCTTTTTATAACAATTCTTAAAAGCCACGTGAAGTTTTTCTTTGATTTGGGCTTTTCTAAGATCCTTAGCAAAACCAACTCTCAAACTATGAACAGATTTAACCAACTCTTTTTTTGTGATTTTTCCATTCTTATACAAATACACTAGGCGCTTATATTTAACAATATATGGAGCCCTAATTTTAATATATAAGGCCTTCGCTCGTTTCACTGAACTCGATTTACAATCTCTATACTTGCCTAAAAGGAATTTAACTTTTCTTACTTGATCCTTTCCTAAATCTAGTTTCCTTAAACAATAAATAAAACTTTTAGCCGCAATTCTCTTGCGTTTAGCTTTCACACTTTTTCCTGAGCCTGCTACACCTTCTTCAACCTCGATCTCGTCAAAATCGGTCTCATCTACAAAGTAATTTGGATTAATTCCTTCGCTCTCGATTTCAAAAAGTTCTGAATTATCATCCGTAACAATGTCATCTGGGCTAATCTCAGCATCAGCTATACTAGCTGCATTTTCAATTTCATCTTCAAAGCGATCTTGAGATACGTCTTTTACTAATTCTTTTTTACATCCGCTTGCGATAACAATCATTAAAGCAGATAGGGTGGCTAATTTTAGAATGTGCTTTTTCATAATACTATTTTTTGTTTCTGCCCATTTGACATCAAAAAAGTAATATGGTTGCATTCCCCCGATAAAAAAAAGTGCTAATCATTGATTAGCATACTTTTAACTAAAAGAACAATTCCTTAAAATTTGCAATAATCATAGGCATAGCACCTATGAGAAGAATGACTAAAGTACAAAAAGCTACAGTTATTTTTTGACCTGCAGTTGTATTTAGTTTAGGTAATGGCTTATCTGTTCTGGACATAACCGCGTATTTAAAGAAGTTAAAGTACACTCCAATTCCAATGGCTGAACCAACTAGTGCAGCTACCACAAGCCATGGCTTTACGTAGAAGGCCGCTGTTAAGATCGCATATTTACCTACAAACCCAATGGTAAGTGGAATTCCTATCATGGAGAACATGGCCACTATTAATGCGAATGTGAGACCTTTATTATTCACTCCTAATCCTTCAAATGCTTTAAGATCACTTGCTTTTCCTTCAGTATCTAAAATATCAATAATGGTAAATACAACGAGCGTTGCCGAAATATAACCTGTTAAATAAATCAATAGATTCCAAACATTGGCACTAAAGTCTAAACCAATAAATGCAATGAGCATATATCCTGTTTGTGCAATACCAGAGTATGCTAATAACCGTTTTGCATTATTTTGCATACTTGCTGCCGCATTTCCCAGTACAATAGAAATAGCACTAGCCACAATAACCGCATTCATCCAGACGGGTTCCTTTAGCTCTCCAAAACCAACTGCAAACAGTCGTATAAATCCAGCAAAAGCGGCTGCTTTCACAATGGTAGCCATAAAAACAGTGGCTCTGTTGGGGCTTCCTTCATAGACATCTGGGCTCCAAAAATGAAAAGGAATTGCTGCTACTTTAAATAATAAACCTACCAATATTAGTAATACACCAGAAAATACAAGTGGAGTAGCTAAATTCATATGTCCCATCATATAAGAGGCTTTATTTAAGCCTTCTAAATCTAAGCTACCTGTTCCTCCGTAAATAAATGCACAACCCATTAATAAAATGGCTGTACTAAAAGCGCCCATAAGAAAATACTTAATGGCCGCCTCGTTGCTTGAGGAATCCTTTTTGTTGGCTCCAGCTAAAACATAAAGAGGTATACTTAGTATTTCGATCCCCAAGAACATCATTACTAAATGGGTAAAACCAGAAAGTAATATACCGCCACATAGGCTAAACATCAATAAGCCTAGCAGATCTGCTCCCATCATTTTAACGGGCTTCAGACTTAGGAGAATAAGAAATAAGCTCAGCATTAAAAGCAATGAAAACAACTGAGATGAAAAGTCAAAAAGCATCATTCCCCCCGCCCTCATTTTCATTTCAATGGGCCACACATCTTTCGAAAGCAACTGTATTACTGTTACCGTCATAGCTGCAGCAAGGCTAATAAGGGCTATAGGAATAGAGAAAGATTCTTGCTTTTTTATTCCAAGATATAAACAGAGCAGAGCTCCTACAAAAATTGTAATAAGTGCTATCATGAGACTCCCTCCACTGTTTCTTTAATTATTTTCAAAATATTTTCTGAACTGGCTTCTGTTAATTCCACAATCCATTGAGGATATACTCCCATGCCAATAACCATTGCACTCAAAAGAATAAGAGCGGGCCATTCGCTTTTCTGAAGATCTGGGAAATGGAAAGTTTCACCATTTGGCTTACCCAACATTCCTTTCTGATACATTCTAAGCATATATACTGCACAGAGTATAACAGTGAGACCGGCTATCACTCCCAATATCGTATGGTATCCAAATATAGATTTTAAAAGGAGTATTTCTCCTGGGAAACCATTGGTAAATGGAACCGCCATAGTACCTAAAACAAGGATTAAAAATAATGCCGCAAAATAAGGAGCTTGCTTTGCAATGCCTCCAAGCTGAGTTAAATCTCTTGTTTGGGTTCTGCGTTGTATAATATCTATGCAAAGAAATATACCCACCACATTTATACCATGCGCAAACATCTGTACCAAAGCTCCTTGAAGGCCAACGATTGTAATTGTTGCAATACCTGCTGCAATTAATCCTACGTGACTTAATGAGGCAAAGGCGGTTAGGCGTTTCATTCCATTCTGACGTATGGCTATTAAAGCTCCGTGAATAACAGCTATTACCCCAAGTATAATTATAAGATTAGACCAAAACTCATAGGTTTCTGGAACCATTGGAAAGAACCAACGTATGAGTCCATACAATCCCATTTTGAGCATAATACCACTCAACAGTTGAGAGGCCGGCGTAGGCGACTCTGCATATGTACTCGGCTGCCAAGCGTTAAATGGCAATAATGGTATTTTAACTGCAAATGCAATAAAAATGCCCAATCCTACCCACATCGATTCAGTCGTACTTAATTTAACCGCTACGAGGTTGTCGTAAGCAAAGGTGTGTCCATCAACAAGGCCTTTAGAACCCAAGTAAATGAATGAACCTAGCATAGCTAAACTGCCCATAAATGTATAAATGAAAAATCGTGTGGTCGTTTTATAATCGCCTGATTCACTCCACAATGCGCAGAGAAAATATATAGGTATTAAAGCCAATTCCCAGAAGACGTAAAACATAATCCCATCATTGGATACAAATACACCGATAAGGGCAGCTTGCATGAATAAAATTAATGAATAGAATAAGGATTCTCGTTTCCATTCTTTTCTCATTGCTCCTAACAAAATAACCACCATAAGAATATTAGTGAGCAGGAGCATGAGCATGCTTATTCCATCAATTCCAACGGAGAAATGTACCGCATCTGAAAACCAAGGAGTATCAAAAACAAACTTTTTAGTTCCATCGGCAACAAAAGACTGAAGCAAAAAACTATTGTAAGCTAGGGTTAAAATAGCACCGAAAAGGGCGACCATCTTTGCCATTCCTTTGGGAACAAAGTAGGTAACTATAGAGGCGATTATTGATATTAATATTAGTTCCATAGTTTCAAACAAATTGCACTTAAAAATAAAACTAAGAATACGGCTAAACTCATATAAACTAGATAGTATTCGATATTTCCGTTTTGCACTCTGGCGTTAAGCCTTGCAAGTGCAGTGTTCCACCCTTTAATAGATTTGGGAATCAAACCTATGATATTCCTATCAAACCACGAGGAGTAATCTCCTAAGGTCTCGGTGGGTTCAACAAACATTTTGTCATAGGCCTCATCCACATAAAGCTTATTTGCCAATACGAGAGCTGATTTTGACATTTCGTTATCTTCCTCTGGAACTGCCGATTTGAATACGTATTTTCTGTACTGCAGAATAAAAGCCAAAAGGAAAATAAAGATGGCGACTCCAACCAGCATATATTCGATGCTGTGCGATACATGAACCGGGTTTCTTAAAATTGGCAAATTAGGCTCAATCCAATGATGGAGCTTTTCTGAGAGACTTCCTGCATATTTAGGTAAATTTAACATCCCCCCAAACACACTTAAAAGAGCCAATATCATCAATGGAATAGTCATTAACCAAGGGCTTTCGTGCAAGTGGCTTTTTTGTTCTTTAGTTCCTCTAAAAGTACCAAAGAAAACCACAAACAATAATCTGAACATATAGAATCCAGTGAGCGTAGCACTAATAATAGCTATACCCCAAACCCATCGATTGTGACCAAAAGCTGAGGCCAATATTTCGTCTTTACTAAAGAAGCCACTCAAAAATGGGAAACCTGAAATGGCCAAGGTTCCAATTAAGAATGTAATGAAAGTAATGGGCATACTTTTTCTTAAGCCTCCCATTCGTCGCATATCTTGCTCATCGTCCATTGCATGTATTATAGAGCCTGAACCTAAAAATAGTAATGCTTTAAAAAAGGCATGTGTAACCAGGTGGAACATGGCTGCTGAATAAGCACCCACTCCTAGAGCAATAAACATAAATCCCAATTGGCTCACTGTTGAATAGGCCAGGACTTTCTTAATGTCATTTTGTTTTAAGGCAATGACCGCAGCTACCAGTGAGGTGGCTAAACCAATAAACATGATTAATTCGTTGGCGCTGCTAGAGAGCATAAAAAGGGCTTGGTTTCTTACGATTAAATACACTCCTGCCGTAACCATGGTAGCAGCATGTATTAATGCGCTCACAGGCGTAGGGCCCGCCATTGCATCGGGAAGCCACGTATATAGAGGTATTTGCGCGCTCTTACCCATGGCACCTACAAATAGAAGAATACTTATGGTTGTTATTAAATGTTCAGGTAAAGCGCCACTTTGTGCAGCATCTGAAATAACTGAAAATTCAAAACTTCCAACATATATAGCGCATAGGAAAATGGCCAATAGCAGGCCTAAATCCCCGATCCTATTCATAATAAATGCTTTTCGAGCTGCTTTTCCAAAGCTTGGGTTTTGATACCAAAATCCAATCAAAAGATACGAGCAAAGTCCTACCCCCTCCCAGCCAAAGAACAGTACCAATAGATTTGAACCCAAGACTAAAATGAGCATATTAAATACAAATAGATTCAGATAAGCAAAAAACTTATAGAATCCTTCATCATGACTCATGTAAGAAATGGAATAGACATGTATGAGTAAACCAACGCCTGTAATTACAAGCAGCATGATAGAGGTTATACGATCTGCAAACAGTGTAAAGGATACATTAAATCCATCAATGGCTAGGAAGGTAAATAATCGTTCTGAGATTCCATTTGGGTCTGCACTTACTGTATTAAAAACGTCTATAGAAAAAAGGAATGATCCAAGTACCACGACTGAGGCAATAAAACCTACCAATGGTTTTGGAAGCTTTTTACCAAAAAGAATGGAGAAAGCAAATCCGACAAGGGGCAATAATATAATCCAAGCTAACATATCCTATCCTTTTAAATTATCTAAGAAACTAACATCAGTATTTCGCGTATTTCGGTAAATACTTACCAAAATTGCCAAACCAACAGCCGCCTCTGCTGCTGCCACTACCATTATAAAAAATACAAATAATTGTCCATTACTGTCTCCTAAGTATGTGCTAAAAGAAACAAACATAAGGTTTACTGCATTTAACATTAACTCTATACACA
>JAURQA010000140.1 GCA_030836345.1 Bacteroidota bacterium | reverse complement strand
TATGGATGTGCTCCTATTGAAAAACAAATCAGTGCCTTAAAAAGACCCACTCAAATATTGGTTGCCACCCCCGGACGATTAGTTGATCTATTGAAAAGGAAGGCCGTTGATTTGAGCAATGTTTTTACTGTAGTTTTAGACGAGGCGGATGAAATGCTGAGTTTAGGATTTAAAAAGGAGCTGGAGCAAATACTTACCCATTTGCAAGAAGTTCAAAATAAATGGCTTTTTTCTGCGACTATGCCGGATGGAATTAGACAAATTATTAAGAAATTCATCCATGCAAGTGCGTCGAGAATTACAGTGAACCCAAAGGCTACCGTCAATAAAAATATCGATCACCAGTTTATTATTTGTGAGGAATCAGATAAATCTGAAATTCTCTTTCGACTTTTAAAATACCAAAAGGAAGAACGAGGCATTATTTTTTGCAAAACAAAAAATGCCACAGTAAAGCTATCTAAGCAGCTTCAAGCCAAGAATTACAAAGTAGATTGTATTCAAGGAGATATGCTCCAGAAAGAACGAGACAAAGTCATGCGTGCTTTTAAAAATGAATCATTGCAATTTTTAGTCGCTACAGATTTAGCTGCAAGGGGCATTGATGTGCCAGATTTGGCTTTTGTTATTCATTATCAATTGCCGGATAAGGAAGAATATTATACGCACCGAAGTGGACGAACAGCCAGAGCTGGAAAAACGGGAGTTTCCATGGCATTGGTTACCTCCAAAGAACTAAAGTCCTTGAGGTATTTTGAGAAAGCCTTGGGAATTGGATTTCACCAAATCAGGCAAAAGGGGTCTTAACTAAGTTTAAGTACTTACCCACTTAAAGGGTTGCTGTGTTTTAGGAACTACGATGCGCTCTGAAATACGTTCCAAGCGTTGCGGTAATCTCATCACAAAATCTCTAGCTTTTTCTGCTGCGTCGCTTAAGCCTGATACCGAATCAATATTCCACTCTATCAATAGCGATTTTAAAATATCTATGTAATCGTCCGTAGTGTATACTTTTATGCGTTGTGCTGCATCAGAAAACTGAGCATATAAATCTCCAATTTGCTGGCCTGATTCACGCATGAAATGAGCAGGCATGACTATTTTCTTTTGCATCATATCTTTAAATGCAAGCATCATTTCACTGGGGTCTAGTTCCATTATTAATTTAACAAAATGAATGTAAGCTTTGGCATGTCTGGCTTCATCAGAGGCTATTAAGCCACACATTTTGGCCAATTGGTGATTTCCCGATTTCTTTACCAAGGAGGCTACCCGGCGGTGCGATATGTTTGTGGCTAGTTCTTGAAAGCTAGTATAAACAAAATTTCGGTAGGGATCCCTGCCTGTTTGAATATCAAACCCATCGCTGATTAGATGTTGCGTGCTGGTTTCCATTTCTTGCATATTTACACGACCGCAGAGATACAAATATTTATTTAAGGCATCTCCATGTCTATTTTCTTCAGCCGTCCAGGATCGAACCCATTGACTCCATCCATTCCTGCCTTCAGAATCTATGCCTTCTACATTCATTAGCCAGCTCTCATAGGTGGGCAATGCCTCTTCTGTAATGGTATCTCCAATAAGTACGGTTAAAAGATCATGGTCCATTTCTTTTGCCTGCCCTTGCAATTCTCTTATTTCTTCAAAAAAAGAAGGGTCTTTTGAATCCGGGAGGATGTCTTGAGGTTGCCAATTTTTATCTATAGGTTTTAGGTACTTTGTGAGTATACCGCCCATTCCTAACTCTATAGTTTGCATGACTTCTAATCGAATATTTTCTAATTTCATTGCTGGAGTTTTTTCTTAATTAGCTATAGGTGATGCCATTAGCATTTTTGCCGATAGCCAAGTTAATTTAGCCGAAAGTACACCTTAAAATTGTTCTTGCCAAGAGGTTATCATATTTAGAGTAACTCTAAGTAATCTGAAACTCTCCTCTTTTTTCTTGATTTATATCATGCATAGATCCACCAGAAGTAGTCCAATGTTTTAGGTAAAGAATCACTTACAATATTCTCAAGGAATCATGTATTTTTGCCTTCATGCATTTTAATACAAAAACTCTACACGCAGGCATAGAACCCGATCCAGATACCGGGGCCATAATGACTCCTATATATCAAACCAGTACTTATGTACAATCCGAACCAGGAAAACATAAGGGGTACGAATATAGCAGAACGCATAATCCTACCAGAACTGCCTTGCAAAACAACTTAGCCGCGCTTGAAAATGCCAAACACGCTTTGTGCTTTAGCACAGGAATGGGCGCAGTAGACGGAATTATTAAAATACTCCAACCGGGCGATGAGGTAATTAGTACCAATGATTTATACGGGGGAACTTACCGAATTTTTACTAAGGTATTTGCTCCTTTAGGTATTAAATTCACCTTTGTTCCTATGGCTGATCTTGAAGCAGTGAAGGCAGCGGTAACCGATAAAACAAAAATGTTTTGGGTAGAAACGCCAACCAATCCCTTATTGAATATTATAGATATTGAAGCTGTAGCAGCTATTGCAAAAGAAAGCAATGCGCTTACGGTAGTGGACAATACATTTGCCAGCCCTGCTTTACAAAATCCAATGGACTGGGGAGCAGATATGGTAATGCACTCGGTAACTAAATATATAAACGGACATAGTGATGTCGTGATGGGCGCAGTTTGCTTAAACGATGATGACTTAAAGGAGCGCTTGGAATTTATGCAGAATTCCTGTGGTGCTACGCCGGGCCCTCAAGATGCTTTTTTAGTATTGAGAGGAATTAAGACTTTGCATATTCGCATTCAGAGGCATTGTGAGAATGGGCGAGAAATAGCTAATTTTCTCAACAATCATCCAAAAGTAGGGCATGTATATTGGCCTGGTTTTGAACATCATACGGGTCATGAAGTGGCCAAAAAACAAATGAAAGATTTTGGTGGTATGATATCCTTTACCTTAACCAATGATAGCATGGAGTCTGCCATGAACTTTTTAAGAAACACGCATCTTTTTAGCTTAGCAGAGAGCTTGGGTGGGGTAGAAAGTTTGGTTGGGCATCCTGCAAGCATGACTCACGCAAGTATTCCAAAAGAAGAACGAGAAAAGGCCGGTTTATCTGATGGTTTGATTCGTTTAAGCGTTGGAATTGAGCATATTGACGACTTAAAAGCAGATTTAGAGACTGCTTTGGCTGCAACCTAAGATGCGCCAAAAGGAACTTGAAGAAGTATTAAACCAATACAGCGATACCTATAATCGCCCCGATTTTATTGAAAATGATCCGATCTTAATTCCTCATCGGTTTTCGATACCACAGGATATTGAGATTGCCGGCTTTTTTGCCGCCATGTTGGCATGGGGTAGGCGAGACATCATTATTCGAAACGTGAACAAAATTATTGAGCTCATGGATAATGCGCCCTATGATTTTATCCTCAACCACGAAGAGGAAGACCGAAAGCGGTTTTTGCATTTTGTCCATCGCACCTTTCAGCCCGATGATATGCTTTACTTTATTCATTTTTTACATTGGTTTTACGGCAAAAATGATAGTTTAGAAAATGCATTTATCCCAGATAGGGGAGCATTGGGCATGACGGAACGTCTCGTTCATTTTAAGGAAGTTTTCTTTAGTCAAGAGCATTTGCCAAGAACTAGAAAGCACGTGCAATCCCCAGCTAATAAAAGTGCCTGCAAACGCTTATGTTTGTATTTGCGATGGATGGTAAGGCCCGCAGATACGGGGGTAGACTTTGGCATTTGGAAACAAATAAAACCAAGTGAGCTTATTTTACCTTTAGATGTGCATGTGCATCGAACAGCGAAAGCCCTAAAACTAACCAAATCTAAAATGCCCCATTGGAAGGTGGCCGAGGAAATAACAAAAAAAGTAGGTAAGTTCTGCCCTCAAGACCCTTGTAAATACGATTTTGCCTTGTTTGGAATGAGTTTAGAAGGATTGGTCTAGTAAATATTAATGCATGCAGAGCGCCTAAGATTAAAGCAACAAAACCCGCTATTATGTCATGATGCATAAGATGGAATATTTGTTGCATCTAAGTAAAGTAAATCATTTAATTTTGTAAAATATTATGGCAGATAAATTCACAACCGAGAACTTTCAAACAACAGTATTAGACTCAGATAAACCAGTTTTGGTTGACTTTTGGGCAGAGTGGTGCGGCCCTTGCCGTATGGTAGGACCTATTGTAGATGAGCTCGCAACCGAGTATGACGGTAAAGCAGTTATTGGCAAACTAAACGTAGACGAAAATCCTGCAATAGCAGAAACCTACGGAATCAGAAGTATTCCAACGATGTTGGTATTTAAAGGTGGCGAAATCGTAGACAAAATTGTTGGCGCGGTTCCAAAAACAACGATTAGTGGTAAAATTGATGCCCAAATGGCATAACTGGCTTGCTTCGTAAAACTATAAAAAAAGCCTGTATTCATACAGGCTTTTATCTTTTGATATGGCAGACGAAATTGTAAATAGAGTAGCAAGTAGCGGAATAGTTACTTTTAAGCTAGAAGAGATGCTTCCCAAAGAGGTTGTCACTATAGATGTGAAAGAGCGCCTGTTTATGGAGATGATTTTGAAAGAAAAAGATTTTCGTTTGTGGGTTAAGGAACATTCTTGGGATCAATACAAAGGCAAAGCTGTGGGTGTTTTTTGTAGCACCGATGCCATTATTCCCACCTGGGCTTTCATGATTCTTGCAAGTAAGTTGGCTCCCTTTGCTGCTTATGTTTGCTATGGCCAAGAAAAGGATGTCATAACGTCTTACTTTCAGGAGAAAATTGCTGCTATTGACATTGCTGAATATGAAGACAAGCGTGTGGTAATTAAGGGATGCTCCGACGAGCCTGTTCCAAATTTTGCCTATGTTGAAATAACCAAGCGCTTAGTTCCGGTGGCCAAAGCAGTTATGTTTGGCGAGCCATGCAGTACCGTACCGGTATTCAAAAAAAGGTGATTTCAGCAATCAGGGAATCATTAAGGAGGTTAAAAATCATCACATTTATTCCCACCATCCTGTTTTAAATTTTCTTTTTCTCTTTCTATTTTAGACTTTGGTTTCCCAATGCGACCAACATTAATGCCAATAAAGAAATCTGCATCACTTGCATTTCTTGTATTTAAGAATCCATTTAAACTATGCGTTCCAATGAACAACGGCCCAAAGCGAGCATATAAGCCCATTCGAAGGGATCTGTAATCGTATAAGAGCCCCAATGGTATGCCTACTTCCCAATATTTTGTTTCGTATCGCGGTGTAACAAGAAGGTAGGATTGTTGCCTCATATGGTAACTGTTCCTTTTTCTGAGGCTTTGCACCCAAGAGGTTGAAACAAAAATATTTTGACGCACTTGATGATCAACTGAAATGTGAAGCACGGTGGGCAAGCCTACTTTGGTTCTTTTTATGCTTTGATTTACCACTCCGTAATTTTTAAATAATTGGCTGGTTACCGAATCAGCATCACTGGTATTGAGGTTATCAAAGTCAGACTTGGCCAAAGAAATTGCACTGCTACTTTCCACAGAGGTGAAATTAGCGTTATACTTAAAGCGTCCAATATTTAAAATAGCTAAACCAATCTTTGAATGATATTTAGTTTTGTTTTTTCGATAGTTTCCACTTTGCCTGGGAGTGGGTTTATTGTAAACATAAGTCACTCCAATATCCGTTGCAAATGCAATTCTACGTTCCAACGAGTACCTGCTTTCAGCAGAGAATTTACTGATTCTAAACGAATCATTAAAGAGAGATGTAATATCAAAATCTGAATAGCTCAATCCTCCGAACCCTCCTCCAAAGGCTAGTTTAGGTGTAATGCCCGCAGATATTTTCTGGTTCCATTGGAGATCCCATGCGCGCGAGGCATGGAAACCTATGGCAGCGTATCCGGAGCCTGCGAGGGTTCCTCCTTTTGTATTGATATCACCACCGCGATACGATTCTTTAATGGCTTGGTC
>JAURQA010000139.1 GCA_030836345.1 Bacteroidota bacterium | reverse complement strand
TTATTCCTAATTACTGACAGTAAGCCATTGGGTTGTATACCCGTTCTGAGCAAAGCCTTCAAATAAGAAGCCCATATTTTAAAGAGTATGGGGGGGTAATATATATATATTTGTGGTATGAAAAAGATGTTATTCTTGGTATTTGCAATGGCTAATACTGTGGTTTATGCTCAGTCAAAAAAGAAACAAATTATTACGCTTAATAACAGAGTTGATAGTTTTAGATTAGCCCTTTCAAAAGAAATAAAGCTAAGCAATGAGAATAGTATTAAGTTAAACAGCAAGGTTGATAGTTTTAGGTTAGCTCTGTCGAATGAGATAAAGCTGAGTAATGAGAACAGTATTAAGTTAAATAGCAAGGTTGATAGTTTATATGACAATCTTAGCTCACTTAATTCAATGCTAAAAAACTATTCGGACAGTTTAGTTTATTTCAAAAACTATTCTTACTCCGCCTATGATAAAATTGTTGAATTAGATAATGAACTTAAAAAGAAAGAGCTAATAATTGATTCACTAAAGGCGGAAAGTAATAATATCACCAAGGCCTCAGATTTTAGATTTAATTTTATAATGAGTAATAAAAGAGAATCTCCGGCAGCAGTAATACCTTTCATTGCTGACTATAAAATACAGTTGCTTTATGGGAATTCTGTTATTGCAGTTTTTGATGATTTTGGAAACGCTAAGTTCAATCGTGCGGAAGATGCTGTGTATATAACAACTTCTTCAGGTAGTTGTAGAACCTATTCTCTTAAAAGTAATACTATTGATGAGGTGAGCATAACTCAGCATTTCTTTTTAGGGGGTGTAATAGATAGGGATGTTTGGACAAAAACGTATAAAAATTACTCCCATTGGGAATTAATGCGCTGCGAAGGTGATTGTGAATAGCGCTCTGAGGACTCTGAGATGGGCAAACATTATTGTTAGGTGAGAACTGCAGAGCTAAGAGCTCAAGTTGCCTTATTTTTTAAATTTCTTAATTATCAACCAAGATTTTAGCCCCTAAATCGTCAGGGGCTTTTTTATACCCGATTTACTGACAGTAAGCCATTGGGTTATATATCTGAACCTATTTTACCCACCCCAAACATTTTTGGGTAAAATCTATATATTTGTGGTATGAAAAAGATGTTGTTCTTGGTATTTGCTTTGGCTAATACTGTGGTTTATGCTCAGTCTAAAAAGAAACAAATTATCACGCTTAATAGCAGGGTTGATAGTTTTAGATTAGCCCTTTCAAAAGAAATAAAGCTGAGTAATGAGAATAGTATTAAGTTAAACAGCAGGCTTGATAGTTTTAGATTAGCCCTTTCAAGTGAAAGGCAATCAAAACTTAGTAATGAAAAAAGGGATGCACTAAAAATTAATAATTTAAAGATTGAGATTGAAAACAAGAAGTTGAATATTGATTCATTGGGTAAAATCATAGTAAATTTTGTAAAAGGAGTTTCAAATACTGAGTCAGATATTAATATAAAGGAATATTTGAAGTTAGATTCATTATGTCTTGAATACTCAAAATATAAAAAAGAAGTTTTTCTCACAAAAGAAAACAATAATGAGGAAGGTGCAGTTATGAGATTTCACAAAAATGGTAAAGTAGCAAAAATTAGTGTTGGTGCTAGTGCTTGTGGCGATTGTGGCAGTTTTTATTGTGTGTATTTCAATAACAAAGGAAAATTGATACGGGAGGAACTTAGACAATGGTGTGCGGTGGAAGGAGAATCTGAGCCTACTTATGGAGCAACTATTATTAGCTATTTGAAAAGTGAGTTTGGTAATTCCTTCCCAAACAAAGTTATTTCTAACTTTAATGCTAATTATATCGATGACTTTGTTAAGAATTATCGAGAATTTAAAGATGGGAAAATACATTGTTGTTGGTTAAGAACCACAGAG
Source organism: Bacteroidota bacterium (assembly GCA_030836345.1). GTDB lineage: Bacteria > Bacteroidota > Bacteroidia > NS11-12g > UBA955 > CALKCM01. Next base: position 10,247 of record JAURQA010000139.1, on the reverse strand, counting down.
CAAGAGACTCAAGGTAATATGGCATTTGATTGTTTAACTTTTTGAGAAATTTCAACTGACATTTAGTGTACCCCTTGATAGTGGGAGCTTTTTTATGTCCTTATTCCTAATTACTGACAGTAAGCCATTGGGTTGTATACCCGTTCTGAGCAAAGCCTTCAAATAAGAAGCCCATATTTTAAAGAGTACGGGGGTGGTGAATAAGAAAAGTAGTTCGGATTTTTTTGGCTTTTTAACTGTCTAATAACTGCCATATTCATACAATTTAATGCCATATTCAAATAGTTTTATTATATTTGATATGTTCTAACCTACTGTCAAAAAACAATAAAACCCTTTGTATTAAAGGGTTTATTGAGTGGGCCCACTTGGACTCGAACCAAGGACCACCTGATTATGAGTCAGGTGCTCTAACCAACTGAGCTATAGGCCCGGCTTGTGGAGGATATCGGATTCGAACCGATGACCCCTTGCATGCCATGCAAGTACTCTAGCCAACTGAGCTAATCCCCCTTGCAAGGGTGCAAATATAATTGCTTTTTAGATGTCTACCAATACTTATGTTTTAATAAAATCAGTGCTAGGATTTGGCCTAATTTTATGTTTTAACAGCAGTTTTAGCTCAAACTAAAGCAGAGAACTGCTTTTTAAATTGATGGAGATACGCTCCGGATATCGGTTTTTCTTAAAAGGCATACCTCAAGGTAACCGAAAGATTCCTTCCTGCCGCATTAATGCCACTAGCAAATGGGCGGTAATTTAGGTCCATTATATTATCAATACCTATCCAAAAATCTACATTCTCTGATACGCTGCTATGAGCACTTAGGTGGTAGGTTTGCCAGGTCGGAGTAAAGCCACTAGGTGTTCCAAATTGGGTATCATCTAAATTGTCCTCGCCGCTGCTGCTGTATTCCGAATTGGCTTTTATTCCGTTAAAAATAACAAATGCCTGAATATCAAACCCCTTCTTTTTATATTTTACTCCTACTCGGCCAAAGGTGGGTGGAATATGATCCAAAGGCTCAAAAAAGGAGTTTCCATCTGCTTTAAATCGCCCTTTAGTAAAGGTAATGCTAGCATCCAAATACCAATGGTTTAAAAACTGACATTGGGCGCTGATATACGCTCCTCTAATTATTCCAGAAGCGGCATTTGCTATCCGAAAAACAGGCGTGGTGTCTCCTTGGAATACGAGGCTATCTCCCCGCGATTGGTCTACCATTAGATTGCGAATAGCCGTGGAAAAGGCTCCAATTTCAAAGTTAAATCTCTTTTTACTTATGTTGGAAGAGAGCTCGGCCGTATACGTTCTTTCTGGTTCAATGGCATTGTTAGGAACCACCAGTTTAATGCCGGGTCTAGACTCAAAAAGCTTGGTTGCATCATCTACATTAGGGTTTCTAAAAGCCGATTGAGCCGCCGCCTTCAAATTCCAATTTTTACGTATTAAATAAACCAATCCAAGATCGGCACTTGGTGCAAAATTGAAAAAATCAATGGAGCTTTCTGGTAGCAATTTTTGGGCGTATTGACTAAAGCCAGCGGAGAGCTGGTAAGCCGTTAAACGAAAAGCGGAATTATACCTGAGCCGAGCTTTTGGAAAATGGCCACTAATGCCGGCGTATACACTTGCTGCTGCAGTGTAAACCGATGAATCTGCATACCTGGCATTGGATTGTTGCTTTTCTAGCGTAGCTATATTTTCTACATAGCCTTTGCTATTTACCGTATTTAATACCAGTTCTGCACCTGTTTGCCATTGAGATACTTTGCTTAATTGGTGTCTAAAATCATAATTAAGAGTGTACATATTCACCTTGTCATTGGTTATTTGGCGGGTGGGATTATTAAACCTCCGATTGATTCTGCTCACATTGGTTTTTTGGAAAGCGCCTACTAGTTTTTGGTAATTCTTTTCCCCTTGCTTTTCAGCAAAGTAGGAAATCCAAAATCTATTTTGCGGTGCATACTCCCACTCGGCAAAGGTTGGAACTCCATTGGTTACATTGCTTAATCTATCGTACCTAGGTATTCCAGAGCTCAAGGACATATTGGTATTAAATCCATGTTTTATGCCGCGGGTTAAAAAAGTACCCTTAAACATATAATCCATTTGTTGATAGCCCGAGCCGATTTGCTTTCGGGGTCTGTTGTTTTGAATTACAGTATCTCTACCGTTTTTAGTTGCTGCGTATTGATAGCGATAGCCAAAATTAGGTACATCACTAAAATCGGTGCTTCCCATTTGCAAATCGCCGTACTCACTAAGAGTGGCATTAAAAATAAAGGCCGATTTTGCATGGGTTACTGTCAACCCTGCATTCACAGCCGTGTTATTTCCAGCACTGGAAAATCTAAAATGTGCAAAAGGTTTAATTTCTAAACTATCGGTAAAGGAGGGAGATTTTGTTTTAACATAAATAACTCCGCCCAGCGCATCGCTACCATACATGCTGCTTCCGCCGCCAAAGAGCATCTCTACTCGATCTACGGAAAATTGGTCTAAGGTAACAATATCTTGCAGGTGACCCGCGCGATATACCGCATTATTCATGCGCACTCCATCCACTACAAGCAGAATTCTACTGGCTTCAAAACCTCTTAAAACAACCGACCCTCCGCCCAGTTGGCTTTTTTGAATAAAGGCTTTTCCGCTAAGTTGAACCGCATCGGCCAAGGTGGCGGGCTGCGAGGCAGCCATCTTTTTACTACTCAATATTTCTACTTGTCGGGCCATGGAGCTTCGCGAAACGGGCTGTCTCTGTGCGGAAATAATAACCTCGTCAAAACTTTCAATTTCTGAACTATCGGTTTGCGCTTGGGTCCATTGTACCATGAACAAGCCAATCCCAAGAAGTATACTCTTTGGTAAAGGAATAGAGCTACAGGACATATTCCTCATTACGTTTACAAATCTATGGTACCTTAATTTATTAATAAAACGTTCCTCCCGCAAATTCTACCACTACCGGATTTACCCTAAAGTCGCGCGGACTTAGAGGTGCTTTTAGGCTAATGCCTTCGAGCGTTCTGCATCGGCTTAATGCTACGTAGAGCATTCCGCTGGCAAAGGCTCCTGCGCCTAAATTTATATTTACTTGATCAAAAGTTAAGCCTTGGCTTTTGTGAATGGTAATAGCCCAGGCCGGTTTTATGGCAAATTGTTCAAAGCTTCCCATCACATTCTCGCTAATGGTATTCTCCTTTTCATCATAGGAATATTTAATATTTTCCCAGGTTTCGGGCTCCATCTCTACTCGCTCGCCTTCATCTGTTTCTATACTTATGGTTTGCGAATGGAGTTGAGTAACAGTACCTAGGGTTCCATTAACAAATCGTTTTTCTGGATCATTTTTTAGGAACATAACCCTCGCTTCGGGTTTCAATTCAAGTAAAATATCATTGGGCAAAATATTTGTCCCAAATTCACCAGAAACCCTTCCGCTGTATGATCGAGATTCGCTTGGCAAAGCATTCATGCGTTCATTATTAATGGCCTCCGCCTCCGCTTTGCGAGCGCATAAATAAATAGACTTTATATCTTCATTGGCATCTGTAACACGATCGTTTAATCCTTCCAGTGTATACTCATCGCTTTCTCCCATTTTTACCGTATTCAATAAACCTAAAAATCGTTCATCCGATTGACGGTATATTTTTTTTAGTTTAAATGTATCGTACTGATTTTGGGTGAGTACCTGGGAGTGAAAAAAGAATGGACTTTGATAATGCTCCGCCAAAAGCCCCGATTCTGTGCCTTTTACAATGGGTTCAAGTTGAAAAACATCGCCCACCATCAATACTTTTTTACCCCCAAAAGGCAGGTTTTTTCGAGTAATGCGTTTTAAAATGGTATCAACAGCGTCTAAGGTATCTGCCCGAACCATGCTAATTTCATCAATGATAATAATATCGGATTGAAGAAACATTTGATATTTATTCTTCTGAAAATACCGTTTAAAAAGCCTGGAATCGCCTGGAAGCAATGGGCCAAGCGGAAGCTGAAACAGGGAGTGAATGGTTTGCCCTCTCACGTTTAAAGCAGCCACACCAGTAGGAGCTGCAATGAGGGGTTTTTGAAAAACATTTCTTCTCAGGTATTCGATTAAAGTAGACTTACCGCTACCTGCAGGCCCGGTAAGGTAAAAGATTCCTGCCCTTGTTTCGGTAATAAGTTCAATAAACGATTGGTGTTCATCACTTAAACTAAACTGTGCTTCTACAGCGGCCGTGTTCCCATCCCTTCTCTAATTAATTCTGGATAATCACCTGTGCAATCAACTACGGTACTAGGCTCCGTGCCTCCGGCACCGTCCTCCACAAATAAGTCAATGGTATTTTTATATTGCTGTTCTATATTTTCAGGTTCTGTAAAATAGGATTTCAATTCATCCTCGCTGTGCAAGGAACTGCAAATAAGAGGCTCACCAATTTGGCCAATTAATTCCAGTAAGAAATCCTGATTAGGTATTCGAACGCCTATAGTTTTTCGCTTGTTTTCCCAATGTTTAGTCTGATTTTTATCGGCATTTAAGATAAAAGTATAAGGCCCTGGTAAAGCGGCCTTCATGCTTCTAAAATTGCTCGTACTAAAATGAACGGTAAAGTCTGATATCATGGAGAAATCATTGCAAATGATACTCAGTTGAGCCTGTTCTGACTTTTTCCCAACCAGTTTACACAAGCGTTTAATCGAATCTTTTGCGCTCAAAGCGCAAGCCAAAGTATATACTGAGTCAGTTGGAAAAATAGCTAAATCACCTTTTTTTATCTGCCGCACAATGGCCTTAAATTCCTGTTGAGGGAGATAGCCATATTCAATGCGGTAGGTTTCCAAATTTACTTCGTTTGATTTTTTCGGATAAATTCCAGCTGTTCCTCTGGCGAGGAAATTCCTTCTTCCAACATGGCAAATGCCATTTTTATTTCTTTATACATGGCATGTTTTGGGAATTTGCTTAAGAATTGGCCATATGCTTTCTTGGCATGATCCATCATGCCCAAGTTTTGGTAGTTGGTTCCTGCAGAAATAAGCGCGTCCGGCACAATGGGACTTTTAGGGTAATCACGGGCAATGGTTTCTAAATTGGCTGCACACCTTCGCACACGCCCTCCTTTGCTGTTTAAGTTGGCAGCTACCCACATCAGCTGGGCGCCATCTTCAGGCTGTTCCTTCTTTACATAATTTTCTATGCTCACCGCTACGGTGTCTGGGATAGAATCCAAAACTATTTTTTGGCCCACCATAAAACGTTCATATTGGCTAAAAGGCCTTTGCGTCTCACTGGGTTGACAGGCAATCAGAAATAAAACTACTAAGCCAAGGAAAAACTTTATTTTATGCATCCTTGCAAATTTACAATACACCTGCGAAATGCAAACGCTTAGAGTGTAAAACTAATGAAATAATAGGTTCTGCAATCGAAGCATACATTTCAACTGCTTTCAATAACAATGTAGAAAACTTGGGAGTTACAAGCCATATTTCGGTAGTACATTGCGTCAGTAAATGGCCGAAGCTAAATACACCGAAAACGAAATACGAAGCCTTGATTGGAAAGAGCACATCAGGCTGAGACCCGGAATGTATATAGGAAAACTGGGAGATGGTACTGCTGCAGATGATGGAATCTATGTTTTGGTGAAGGAGATTTTGGACAATAGCATTGACGAGCATGTAATGGGCAATGGAAAGCGCATTGAAATAAAAGTCAATGACGTGGAAGTGATGATTCGAGATTATGGACGTGGAATTCCACTGGGAAAAGTCATTGATTGTGTGAGCAAAATAAATACAGGAGGTAAATATGATAGCAAAGCCTTCCAAAAAAGTGTAGGTTTAAATGGGGTTGGAACGAAGGCCGTTAACGCCCTCAGTAATCGCTTTGTTGTAGAAAGTTTTAGAGAGGGAGAAGTAAAGCGCGCCGCTTTTGATAAAGGGGAACTTATAGAGGACGACAAAATAAAGGAGAGTAAGGAGAGAAATGGGACTCGGATTCGGTTTACACCCGATGATTCGGTATTTAAGAATTATAGATTTATTACCGATTTTCTGGAGAATCAGATTAAGTATTATACCTATCTAAATGCGGGATTAACCATTGTGTTTAATGGCGTTAATTTTTCAAGTAAAAATGGACTGCTGGATTTAATTGAAAGCAAAGTCAATCCAGAAGAAATGATTTATCCAGCCATTCACGCCAGAGGCGAGAATGTAGAAATTGCCTTCACTCATACTAGCAGTTACGGCGAGGAGTATTACTCCTTTGTAAATGGACAATACACCACTCAGGGAGGAACCCATCTTCAAGCGTTTAGAGAGGCTTTTGTGAGAACCATTCGCGAGTTTTATAAAAAGGATTTTGATGCCGGAGATATTCGAAGTAGTATTAGTGCCGCAGTAAGTATTCGCATCATGGAACCCATATTTGAGAGCCAAACCAAGACTAAATTGGGAAGTACCGATATGGGACCAGAGGGGCCTAGCATTAAAGTTGGAATTACAGAATTTGTTAAAAAGCAGGTGGATGATTACTTGCATAAAAATGATGAAGTGGCTCAAGCCCTCTTGAAAAAGATTCTTCAAAACGAGAGAGAGCGGAAGGATATGGCGGGGGTTCAAAAATTGGCCAAGGAAAGAGCAAAAAAGGCCAATCTGCACAATAAAAAATTGAGAGATTGCAGGGTTCACTTTACCACGGATAAGGACGATGCATATGAAACAACGTTATTCATCACAGAGGGCGATAGTGCCAGTGGAAGTATTACTAAAAGTAGAAACACAAGCTATCAAGCGGTTTTTAGCCTGAGAGGGAAACCCCTGAATTGCTATGGACTAAAGAAAAAAGTGGTTTATGAGAATGAAGAGTTTAATCTTTTGCAGCACGCCTTAAATATCGAAGAAGGGATGGATGGATTACGCTATAATAAAGTAGTTCTTGCCACTGATGCCGATGTGGATGGAATGCACATTCGTTTGTTAATGATGACTTTCTTCTTAAATTTTTTCCCAGATCTTGTGAGAAATGGTCATTTGTATATTCTGCAAACTCCATTATTTAGGGTGCGTAATAAAAAAGAAACAGCCTATTGCTATTCTAATGAGGAACGCCTTAAAGCCATTGAACGACTGAGCCCAAAACCCGAAATTACTCGTTTTAAAGGCTTGGGTGAGATTTCTCCAGATGAATTTGCTGGCTTTATCGGTGAGGATATTCGATTGGAACCGGTTATTTTATCTAAAGATACATCCATTGAGCAACTGTTAAATTATTATATGGGAAAGAATACTCCCTCGCGTCAAGAATTTATTATTGATAATTTAGTGGTTGAAAGTGACGTGCTTGAGGAGGAGGATGATCCCAAAGAAGAAGACGAAAATTTAGTAGCTTAATACATCATGCACTAATACCCAATAGGCAAAGGTGGCTAAATTACCCAAAAATAGCAGAGCTAGAAACAAGGGGTTTCTTAGAAATCTGAATTTCGCTAAGAGCTTTTCAAAAATGGGGTGGTTTACTGATACGTATCTAGGATAACTCGTTACTGTTCCTGTACAGAGGGGTAGGATTAAGTTTGGTAAAATAATGAAGAGGTTTTTACCCTTATTTAAATAGGCTGCATAGAGTCCTATGAGCAATAGTATGGCGGCATATATGCCAAGGTATTGCAGTTCTATGCGACTGGTTTCAAATGATTCCCAAGGCCAACAATAGTCTCTTTGCCAAGCACTCATATTTTCTCTAAATACAAAAGCTCTTCCCACTCTTGCATAACAATAAGTTGCATAAAGGCCTATACCCATTGGCGCGCCAATAAAAGGGAGCAATCTCTTTAGGTTTATTTTGGTAAACCATTGGGAGGGATGGATTTGAATAAGAAGGGTAAGGAATAGGGTAAAGGCAAATAGGAGCCCTGTAGGCCTACTGGCAGCTATAAGAATGCACAGAGAAAACACTGCCATGAAACGGGCTTTTTGGATGGAATACATCAGCCAAAAAAGAAGGGTAGAAAAGAGCAACTCTGTATAAAACATATGGAAGAAGTAGTGAAATGGAATGCACTGAAGCAGTGCTACTAACCAAAAGGCATCGGAGGCACTTTTACCCATAGAATCCATGTATTTAAAGATCCCTTTTACCCACAGAAAGCTTAGGCATAGGCTTAGGGCAAATGCTGAATGAGCAAATGAACTAAAGATCCAAGCAAGGCCTTTTAAAAGGATGGGGTAAAGTGGGAAGAAGGCAAAGGAGCTCTGCTCCCAATACCCCGGTATCTTTAAAGGATAGCCATGGTCAAATATATGCTTATACCAATAGCTATCATTTTCCATAAATACGTCGAAAAATAACCCTTGATTTATGGGATCGGGTCTCAATAAATATCCAAAAACATAAAACAACACTTTAATACCCAGCGTGAACAAGAGGGCTTTTCTAAAAGAATGTTTCATGGGGTAAAAATACAAAAGCCAAGGGAACTTTAGTTGCCTTGGCTTTTGAAGGTACAGATTGTTTTTATTTTAGTTGAGGAGTGGCCTGAACTTTTGGAGCATTATCAAACATAATTTTGATAATATCCGCCGTAATGTCTTCATTATCATTTACAGAATAATACATATTTGTTGGAGCAGAGCTCAAAATATGAGAGTATCCTTTGCTTTTAGCAATGCGTTCAATTTGCTTATTGATGTAGACATTCAAGGGCAGTAACAAGGCATATTGCTTTTGCTCTAAATTAGACTGCGCTTGCTGCTTATCCAATTCTAAGTTTTGCTGCATAGATTTTATCAAATTCTCTGTAATCTCAAGTTTTTGCTGAGTTTGCGCCGTTACAGGGCCGCTTTGAATCGTTTGATATTCTTGATATTTCTTCTGAATATCCGCTTCGCTTTGACCTAGACTTGTGTAGATGCCCTGCTGGTATATGTTTAGAGCAGATCTGAGTGTATCCATTTGAGGGATTGTGTCAAAAACTCGGGATGCATCTACAAATCCAAATTTTTGATTTTGAGCTTTCAGGGATTGCGTGGCTAATAAAGCCAATGCAAGCATGGATGTAATTATAACTTTTTTCATTTTTATTCTTCTAATGTTGTGGTAGTAATGCCTAACTCTTGCATCACATCTTCTGTTTTATCATATTTTTCATCGGCATAGAGCATAAGCACGCCACCTGCCTTATCAAACATAAATTTGATGCCATTCTTTTTAGATATCTTTTGAACGGCTGCATAAATTTTATCTTGGATTGGTTTGATAAGCTCTTCTCTCTTTTTAAACAGCTTTCCATTTTGACCGAATTTTTCTTCTCGGTACTTAAATAAAGCATCTTCTTTTTCAATAATGGCTTTTTGTTTCGCTTCTCCTTGTTCAGGAGTTAGAAATACTTTTTCTGCGTCAAAGTTTCTAAACAACTCATCTACTTCTGCTTGCATCTCATCCGCTTTTGCCTGCCATTTAGCAGCCATATCGTCTAGTTGCTGTTGCGCTGATTTGTATTCGGGCATCTTATTTAAGATGACATCAGAATCCACGTAACCAATGTTTTGAGCATTAACAAAGCTAAAACTAGCGATGCTAAAAAGAAGGATGCTTAATTTCTTTACCATTTTCATGTTTAATAATTCAATTAGTGTGCCAGAGATTTTTTTATTTATGGCGAAAATAAGGGTAAAATACTAATATTTTGCACTACTAACATAACTTATGGCTGATTAAACGCGCGCAAGGCATAAATATTTTATTAATCTGTTGAAATGCATGTTAGCATCGATTTATGGCACTGGATCGTAGCCGTCATCTCCCCAGGGATGGCATTTGGAGATGCGTTTGAGTGTTAATTTTAAGCCTTTCCATAAACCATGCTTTTTAAGAGCTTCAATGCCATACTGAGAGCAGGTTGGGGTGAATCTACAACTGCTCGGAAAAAGAGGGCTTAGCAAATACTGATAGCCTTTAATAATTCCTATGAAAAGAAGTTTAAGCATCTGTTTCAAAATATTCAATGGCCTTTAGCATTAAATCGTCCATGGCTTTCTGTAGGTCTATAAAGCTATGTTTTTGATTGCCCACATAAATAAGGGCTAATGCATAATGGTGCTTTCCCATGTGCTCATACAACTTCGATTTACGCACTCTGTATAGCTCGCGGAGTACCCTTTTCTGGTAGTTCCTATCGACTGCTTTTTTAAAGTTTCGCTTGCTTGTTATCAAAACGACCTTGGCTGGAAAACTCCAATCTTT
>JAURQA010000138.1 GCA_030836345.1 Bacteroidota bacterium | reverse complement strand
TTTGGAACTACTGGGCAGTTATAATTGTGATTATAATGGCAGTACGGATTGTAGGCCTGATTAAAATCAAGCATCACTTTTTTATTTTCATCTGGAAATAAGCACTCGATAAAACGACCGCCTCCATAGGATTTATTGTTTTTGCATGTAGCATCAACAAAAGGAACAAAAAGGCTTTGTTCTGCCCCCATTTTAAAGGCAAAGAGTTGAATGCTTCCCGTGGGTGTCTTTCCGGTTAAGGTGCCATAAACAAGATATTCCCTAGGGTTTCCTTTGGTATCAATAATAACAATCTGAGTATCGGTTCTTAGCTTAAAATCACATTCAATACACCAATCCTCTGAGACGGGAAAATAGTTTAGATGATTAAAGGCTGAATCATCCCTCAAGGGACTATTTTCATGAGTTCTATAGAAGCTATCCTTTGTCCATCGACTGTCTTCTATTAGACTTACATAGTCCTTAGCATCCTTTGTGCCAGAGCAAGCAAGACTTATGCATAATGTAAAACATGTAATGAGTACTGAGTTTATCCATTTTTTCATTAGCTGCAAATATAAGAGATGATAAGAAATGGGATAGAAACGTATCTTTGCGGCTTGAAATCAGTATTTCAATTCTTACAATACGCCAAAAACTATAAGGGATGGATCGCAGGCAATGTTATCTTTAATTTGCTTTATGTATTATTAAACCTTACTACCCTCTTGCTCATCATGCCTGTTTTACGTTTTCTTTTTTCTGAAGATCCTTCTCAAATAGAAATATCTGATCAAAAGAAACAACTGGGTGGAAAGTTTGTAGAGTGGTATGAGAGTTTTATGCAGTGGTTTGCTGAAATGGCAAAAGGCGATGTATCTAAAGCACTTTTATTTTTGTGCATAGGCCTCATTATCGTTACCATTCTAAAAAATGCAGCCCGATACACTGCCATGAATTTCATGATTCTTATTCGCAATTACAGCATACGAAATTTAAGAAAAGAAATTTATGACAAATCCTTGAAGCTTCCCATTTCATACTTTAATGAAGAACGCAAAGGAGACCTCCTTTCTCGCATGAGCAATGATATGAAAGAAATTGAATTTGCTTTAATGGTTAGTCTTGAAGCGCTCTACTTTCAGCCTCTTAATATTATTATATTTCTGATTGCCTTGGTCGTTTTAGCTCCTAAGTTGACTTTAATGGTTCTTCTCTTTCTTCCTGTAACCGCATTAATTATAGGTATTGTAGGTAGGTCGTTACGAAAAAAATCAGGGGTAAACCAAATGTTAGCCGGCAAAATATTGAGCACTTTTGAGGAGACCTTGGGAGGAATGCGCATTATTAAAGGATTTACCGCCGAAAAAAGATTCTCCAAAAAATATGATGAGATCGATATGGATTATACGAAGAATAATATTGGTGTTCAGCGTAGATATGACCTTTCTTCTCCCCTATCAGAAACCATTGCCCTAAGTATTTCTGCGGTGCTTCTATGGTTTGGAGGCCGCATGGTATTTGATGGTGATTTAAATCCTGAATTCTTTCTTACATATTTTGCCATATTCTCTCAACTGATACCTCCATTTAAAGGATTTAGTAGTGCTCTTTATGCTTCGGAAAAAGGAATGGCTTCTGTAAATAGAATTAAAGAATTAGTTGAGGCCCCTGTTGTAGTTGAAGACCATCCAAACCCTAAATCCATCTCGTTTAAAGATGCCATAGAATTGAACCAAGTTAGTTTTGGATATACAGAAACCCAAGTAGTTCGTAATTTCAATACAACTATTAGAAAAGGGCATACCGTTGCATTGGTAGGTTCCAGTGGAAGTGGGAAAACCACAGTGGCAGATTTAGTCGCTCGTTTTTATGATGTAACAGAGGGATCCATTTTAATTGATGGTATAAATATTAAGGATTTTAGTCAACAAGACCTCAGAGGAATTACTGGAATTGTATCCCAAGAAAGTATTTTATTCAATGATACCATTGAAAACAACTTGCGCGTAGGAAAACCCGAAGCGAGCTTGGAGGAGATAAAAAGTGCATGTAAAGCAGCCAATGCACATGACTTTATCCTTCAAACAGAAAACGGATATCAAAGCATGGTTGGCGAAAGAGGCGGGAAATTGAGTGGAGGGCAAAAGCAAAGGTTGAGTATTGCCAGGGCATTGCTGAAAGATCCAGAAATTTTAATTTTGGATGAGGCTACCAGTGCATTAGATAGCGAAAGTGAGAAAGCTGTTCAAGGTGCTTTAGAAAAACTAATGGAAAACAGAACCTCTATAGTTATCGCCCACCGACTCAGTACCATTACTCATGCAAATACTATTATTGTAATGGATAAAGGTGAAATTTCAGAGACTGGTACGCATCAAGAGTTGCTAAAAACAGACGGCATTTATGCAAAACTTATTAAATTGCAAACGCTAAACTAAACCTCCCAAAAATATTATTATTTACGTTTTAATTTAAACATTCTTAAAGAGCTTCAAGGCTATTCGTAACCTAAACTAAAGCTCATTAAACTCATACTTCCAGTAGTGCCCACGCGCATTCCATCAATATATATTCCTGATGCATTAGCCCTTGAACCCTTTATTGAAATTGATCCGTTTGCCGCTAAAATATTGGCATTAGTTCGAGCAAGCGCATTTATTCCTCTGGCTCCCAGATATAGCATTTTGGATCCATTGATTGATAAGGAATGATCAAATAGGTTGAGGGATAAAACCCCTCCATAGTCCGCAGTATGAGTAGGGTTCGATTCGACCGTTGCAGTTTCTGATAATTCATCCTCTAAATTCTTTTTAGTATCTGTGCCCATCGTTTGAGAATACCCTTGATAAAAAAAAGCAAATAGCCCAACCAAAATTATAATGCGTTTCATATAAACAAGTTAGATAATAAATACCAGAAATAAAAGTAATAATGTGCTTTTTGATACAAAAAAGAGAATTAGAATCGGATTTAATCTAAAATTTAAAATCAATCTTTCTTTAATAA
>JAURQA010000137.1 GCA_030836345.1 Bacteroidota bacterium | reverse complement strand
ATTCGGCCAATGTTTGTGGTCAGTCGTGCTCCGCACACTTCTTCAAACATATCATAAATAAGTTCTCTTTGTTGAAACATAAATGTAAAGCCTGTTAAGGCACCAGTATCTACACCAATGACCGAGTTACATACCAAATGATCTGCAATTCGAGCAAGTTCCATGATAACTACACGCATATACTCCACTTTTTTAGGAAGTTTTATGCCTGCCAACTTTTCAACGGTCATATGCCAGCCCATGTTGTTTATGGGAGAAGAGCAATAATTTAGTCGATCAGTAATGGGCGTTATCTGATTAAAAGGCCTTCTTTCTGCTAATTTTTCGAAGGCGCGGTGAATGTATCCTATGGTTGGCTCAGCACTTAAAATCTTCTCACCATCAATTTGCAATACATTTTGAAAAACACCATGTGTCGCGGGATGCGTTGGTCCAAGATTTAATGTAGCTATTTCGCCATCTATGGTATCTGAACTTACCAAGTAAGGGTTTTCTTTTTTCTCTAACTCGCTCATCTTCCAAAAAATGTATCGTCTTTATCTCTTCTACTTTCATCCTCCAAAGCATACTGCTTTAAAAGTGGATGGTAATCCATTTCGTCCATATTTAAAATTCTTCTCAAATCTGGATGCTCATCATACTTAACACCAAAATTATCAAAGGCTTCTCTCTCTAACCAGTTTGCAGCTTTATAAACTCCCACTAAACTGGGCAAATGATTATCTTCCGTTGAAGTAAAAACTTTCATTCTCAACCGAATATTATCAACCCAATTATGAAATAAATAAGACCCACACAATTCGTTTCCTTTGTTATCTGGGTAATGAACCACCGTAAGATCCGTTAAAAAATTAAACCCAAAGTTATCTTTCAAATCCATAACTAAGGCCTTCATATATTCCTTATTTACATGAATGCATGGAATATCATACAATTGCTCTGCAGAAATGATGGCTTCAGGGTGTTTTACTTTAATTGAATCTATTATAGCAGAGTACTTTTGTTCCATACTTATTTTGATACTTCTATATTATACCCTTCTAACATACGCTTGTATTCATCGGAATTCCTGCGCCTTAAACTCTCACTCTTAGCTAGCTCCTGTATTTTCATAACACCTTCAAGTATTTGCTCTGGTCTTGGAGGGCATCCAGGAACATATACATCTACTGGAATAACATTATCAATCCCTTGCAGAACGCTGTAGGTGTCAAATATTCCGCCACTACTTGCACATGCACCGACGCTTATCACCCATTTCGGCTCTGCCATTTGATCATATACTTGTTTTAAGATAGGCCCCATTTTTTTTGCTATGGTTCCCATAACCATTAATAAGTCTGCCTGCCTCGGGCTGAAACTCATGCGCTCCATCCCAAATCTTGCTAAATCGTAATTCGTAGATGCAGTGGCCATAAACTCAATTCCACAGCAACTGGTGGCAAAGGGTAAAGGCCATAAAGAATTTGACCTTGCCATCCCTATAACGCTATCCAATTTGGTCGCAAAGAATCCTCTTCCTTCATACCCTTCTGGTGCTTCTTTCATTTCAACCATATTTTTTTTTATTTCTCCCACTCGAAAGCGCCCTTTTTCCAAACATAAATAAAACCAGCTAAAAACAAACCAACAAAGGTCAATATAGCCATAAACCCTTCCCAACCCATAGCTTTAAAATTAACGGCATATGGGTAAAAGAAAATTACTTCAACATCAAAAAGGACGAATAAAATAGCAGTTAAAAAATATTTTACTGACACTGGAAAACGTGCATCTCCCTGACTTTCAATACCACATTCAAAGTTATCTTCTTTTTTAGTTGTTTTACGCTGCGGCCCCAGAAAATGAGAGGCGAGTAGTGCTAGGACTACAAAACCAACGGCTACTCCTAATTGCATTAAAATTGGAATGTAGCTTATTGCACTTGAACTTAATAACATCATTGTTTTTTGCCTCGCAAAAATAATACAATTCAGATGTAAAAATGGTTAAAATATAAAAATAACTCTAAGAGATGTACATCTTCATTTTAGTATAAAATTAGCCTGAGAAAAGTAAAAAGCTAAGGCTCCAATTACCCGAGTTTAATTGACAATGGTTGTTATATGACAATTAGATTACTATCTTGCAAATGATATGAATAAAAGATTTACTATTTTAAGTACCTGTGTCGCAGCTATAGCAATGTGGTTAGTGCAGTCCAGTTTCAGCAATGGAATGTCAGATTCGAACTACTCTGGATCACCTGCATCAAATGGAAAGTGTATTAATTGTCATACCGGTGGAGCAGACCTATCTGCCACTTTGAATGTTGTGGTTGCAGAGAAAGGGACTTTAATCCCTACCACCTCATTTAAAGTAGGAACCACTTATAGTGTTGCGATTGCTTTAACTGGAGGAACAAGTATGAGACGAGGAGTTAACTCCACTATTGTGGATGAATCCGGCGCCACTGTGGGTACTTTTGGTAATCCAACGGATGGAAAAATTATTACAGCCAATGGCGTAAAGCTTTTTACACATTCCCCAGCAATTACTACTGGAATTTTTGCTTATGAATGGACTCCTGATGCGAACACTCCAGAAACAGTAAAAATTTATACTACGGGTATTGCTGCAGATGGTAAAAACGGCAATAATGGAGATCAGTTTTTGGAAGCGGCAGGAACTTTAACCAAGGAAAAAACAAATGCCTTATCAAATGCAGCTCAAACTGAACTTGAATTATTTCCAAACCCTTGTTCTAACGTTTTATACTCAAAAATAAAAATAACCGGATCTATATATTCTACGACTGGTCAAAAAGTAATCACTTTTTCCAATACCAAAAAGGTAGCGATAGATCATTTAGATGCTGGCCAATATTTTGTCACCTTTACGGATGGACAAAATAACTATACCAAAACAATAGCAAAGCTTTAAGCTTAATAAAGAAATATGTAAAATGCCTTTGGGTTTCCAAAGGCATTTTTTTTGCCTTATTCATGTCTCAAAAGACCTCTTTTCACTGTTCATTGCACATCGGGTTAAGGCTTATTTTGTCCCATGTAAAATACCTAATTATTCTTCCCTTCAGATGTAAAACATCTTACCGCAAAATGTTTATCTTTGCAGTCGTTAAAAAAAATAAATCATGAAATTTGATATAGCAATTATCGGTAGTGGCCCAGGGGGCTATGTAGCAGCAATTAGAGCATCCCAATTGGGTAAAAAAGTAGCGATTATTGAAAAGGAAAGTTTGGGCGGTGTTTGCCTAAACTGGGGTTGTATTCCTACAAAGGCTCTGCTTAAATCAGCTCAAGTTTTTGATTACATCAACCACGCAGAAAGCTATGGTATTACAGTTAAAGATGCCAAACATGATTTTGATGGCATGGTGCAAAGGAGCCGCGGTGTTGCTGATAACATGAGTAAAGGAATTGCGTTTTTAATGAAAAAGAACAATATTACTGTAATAAACGGTCATGGAAAGCTTGTGGCGAAAGGTAAAATTGAAGTGGATAATGGAGAAACTGTGGAAGCAGATCATATTATTCTGGCTACTGGTGCGAGAAGTAGAAAATTACCTACGGTTCCGCAAGATGGCAAGCATATCATTGGTTACCGAGAAGCCATGGTTCTTGACAAACAACCCAAGGAAATGATCATTGTAGGCTCTGGAGCGATTGGAATGGAGTTCGCCTATTTCTATAGCACCATTGGAACGAAAGTTACAGTTGTAGAATATATGCCCCGCATTTTACCGGTGGAGGATGCAGATGTGAGCAAGGCGATGATGATGAATTACAAGAAAAAAGGGCTTGACATTCTTACGGATAGTAGCGTGGAAAAGGTAAGTGTCTCAGGAGGAGTTTGTTCGGTAGAAATAAAAACTAAAAAAGGAATGGAAACTCGTACCTGCGATGTGGTACTAAGTGCGGCCGGTGTTGAAACAAATATAGAAAATATTGGCTTAGAAGCCCTAGGAATAAAAACAGAGAAGGGTAAAGTTGTGGTAGATGATTTCTACAAAACAACGGCTGATGGTGTTTATGCTATTGGTGATATAGTTCCAGGTCCTGCCTTAGCTCACGTAGCAAGTGCAGAAGGTATTATATGCGTTGAAGCGATTAGTGGTGAAAATCCAGAAGCACTAAACTATGGTAATATTCCGGGATGTACCTATACTCACCCTGAGGTGGCCAGTGTTGGGCTAACGGAAGAACAAGCGAAGGAAAAAGGGTATGATCTTAAGGTTGGGAAGTTCCCTTTTAGTGCAAGTGGTAAAGCCAGTGCTGGTGGACATAAGGATGGTTTTGTAAAAGTAATATTTGACGCAAAATATGGAGAATGGTTAGGTTGCCATATGATGGGAGAAGGAGTAACCGATATTATTATTGAGGCTGTAGTAGCTAGAAACCTAGAAACTACTGGTCATGAAATTTTAAAATCTGTACATCCACACCCTACGATGAGCGAAGCGGTTATGGAAGCAGTAGCCCAAGCCTATGGGGAATGCATTCATTTGTAATAAAATCTATTTAAAATTATAAATCATATGAAAACCGTTTTGGTCATCCAAGACGGTTTTTTTATGTAAATATCAGTTGATTTGGCTCTCTTCTACTTTTCTGAAGTCAGCATAATGAATACTTGAGGCTGTGAATATTATTTCAACATGTTTAGTCAATGAGGAGAAATTAGTTAAGACCAAAGATCCCAATAAAGGTTGGGATTCAACTCTCAGGGGAAATCGTGCGACGCAGAGGTGCACACCTATAAATTTGGTGCTCTCGAATCAATGGAGATGAATACACAGATAAAGGAATCGTTCATTTGCTGCGCTAAATGAGAAAAATACCCGTTTAATCCAAACGAGAAACAATTTTATAAACACTGCTTCCCGTATATATCTTTGCCTTATGGAAAGACCCATTTCTGATTTTATTGATGAGCACTTTTTACATTTCAACTCAGCAGCTTTAGTGGATGCTGCCCGCGGATACAATCAACATATAGTTGAGGGTGGAAAAATGATGATTACCCTGGCAGGAGCTATGAGTACTGCGGAACTTGGCAAATCCCTCGCAGAAATGATTCGGCAGGATAAGGTTTCCATTATTTCGTGTACTGGAGCAAATCTAGAGGAAGATTTAATGAATTTGGTTGCCCACAGTCATTATAAAAGAGTGCCAAATTATAGAGACCTTAGCCCTCAAGAGGAACGTGATTTATTGGATAATCATTTCAATAGGGTAACGGATACGTGCATACCTGAGGAAGAAGCCTTTAGGCGGCTTCAAAAGCATATTTATGCGATATGGAAAGGTGCCGAAAATAAAGGAGAGCGCTATTTCCCGCATGAATTCATGTACCAAATACTACTGAGCGGAGAATTGGAACAGTATTATGAAATTGATCCAAAAAACAGCTGGATGCTGGCTGCAGCTGAAAAAAATCTACCTATCGTTGTGCCCGGATGGGAAGATAGTACCATGGGAAATATTTTTGCCAGTTACGTACTTAAAGGAGAACTTAAGGCTTCCACCATGAAATCAGGAATTGAGTACATGACTTTTTTAGCCGATTGGTATACAGCCAATTCTGATAAGGGTATCGGATTTTTCCAAATTGGCGGGGGGATTGCTGGAGATTTTCCGATTTGTGTGGTCCCGATGCTTTACCAAGATATGGAACGAACAGATACGCCGTTTTGGAGTTATTTTTGTCAAATTAGCGATTCGACCACCAGTTACGGAAGTTATTCTGGTGCCGTGCCTAATGAAAAAATTACTTGGGGTAAACTGGATATCCATACGCCCAAATACATTATTGAAAGTGACGCCACCATTGTGGCCCCATTAATTTTTGCTTATTTATTAGAATATTAATTATGAGACGTGTCATCGTAGATTATAAAAAACTAAACAAAGAAATACTTGACCTTTTGGTTGAGAAATTTCCCTATGGTTACGAACCTGAGGACATTATTACTTTTCGAAATGCCCAAAATGAAGTCATAGAAGCAGTCGAGGTACGCACAGAGGATACCATTTATTTGGTCAAAGTCAGTAAGCGTCTAGCGGATACTATGGAAAGCTTTCAAGATGATGACAGCGATTTCGACGACGAAGAAAAAGATAGCACAGACACCCCTGAGCTATCCGATGAGGACAGTGAAGACCAGGAGGAATATTAAGCTATAATTGACCCAAAACAGGACGTGAGTTACCAACTGCATTCTGTTCGTAATT
>JAURQA010000136.1 GCA_030836345.1 Bacteroidota bacterium | reverse complement strand
TGATGCCAAAATTAAAATGGCTGGAATCCAATACCTTTTCATACCCACAAAAGTAATGTTTTTATGGAATTGCTGCCTCTAAAACTAAGAGGTTTCCAAAATAGTCTTAAAATAAAATAGGTGCTTCTGTTCTTTGGCACGCTATTTGTGTTTTAAATGAATGGTTGGCTTGAGTAACTAACCAAAATTAAAAATTTGAACAGGCTTGAGAACCCTGTTTTAAAAGTGATTTTTAATTGAGTATTTTGTAAAACTCCATCGCAAGATGGAGTTTGTTTTTTTTAACCCATTCTGGATTTGCTTTTAATTACTTTAAGCGCTTAATTTCCAAAGACTTACATTTTTTTTGCATGGGATGTCGTAACTTCTCTTTACCTTCTTCTGGCAAAATTAGATGGAATAATTCTTCATATAAACCGCAATACAATGCTTCCAATGCCCTGGTAATAATCTGATACCGGTGTATAAAAAAATCATCATGAAGTTTATAATTACATTTTAGAATATCAAAATAGCTGTAAAGATGATGTAGATTTGTGAGGTGAGCTTAAAAGTGGTACATCTTAACGCAAGTTCTTCGGGAGGAGCATTTCAGGTGGCCCAAAGATTGCACTTAGAAATGCGCAATCAAGGGCTCGATAGCCACCATATAGTTTTAAGCGGCCCGCCAAGTGCAGCGTATACGATTTGGGCTGATACGCTGCTGAAGAGAATGTATGTCTTTTTTCTGCATGTGTTGGAGAAATTAGACTTCCTTAGATTCGATAGAAACAAAATATTGAGGTTTAAATTTTCTCACGGGCTCACCGGAGTGAACATACTAAAACACCCTCTCGTAAAGGATGCAGATGTTATTCATCTTCATTGGATTAACAAGGGATATATTTCCATTACTGGCATAAAGAAAATAGTAAAAAGTTCCAAAAAAATAGTTTGGACCAGTCACGATTTATGGCCTTACTCCGGCGGTTGGTATCATCTCGAGTCAGAATATTTAGGAAATACTTCTGTTGGAAATCGTTTAGTTAAGCTTTCCAACAAAGTAAAGATTCAACAAGAAAGCATTTGGGGCTCCGGTCAAATTCAGTTTATTGCTCCAAGTACATGGTTAGCTAATAGGGCAAAATCATTAATGCCAGACGTCAAAGTAAAGGTGATCCCAAATGGCTTAGACATCCATAAATTCAGGCCGGATATTAAGCCTAATTTAAGAGAAAAGTTGGGCTTCTCCGAAGATACATTTATTCTAGTTTTTAGTGCAAGCAACCTTAAAGATTCCAACAAAAATATTGCAGATTTTGTTAAAATTGTTAATTTTCTGGCGAAAAAAGATGGGGATATTGGGGTAATTATCATCGGTTCCAGGACTGCAGAATTGGATATAGACAAAGAGGTGATTACTTACTTTACTGGTTATGTGGAAGAGGTGGACGAGCTAGTATCCTATTATGCTATTTCGAACGCGTATGTAACAACCAGCTTGATGGAAACATTCCCTACTACAATCATGGAAAGTCTTACATGCAAGTTGCCTGCATATGGATACAAGGTGGGTGGAGTTCCAGAAATGATTGGCGAAGATTATCTTGCGGAACGTGGTGACTGGGAATCTCTTGCTTCAAAAATTCTGCATTTCAAGCATCTCTCCAAGACCGTAAATATTCGGGAGGCTCTCCTTAAAAAAGCCAGGGAAAAATATGATATTCAGAGCATAGCAATGCATGTGATAGAATTGTATTCTGAGGATTAATTTTCCCAAAGTCGCTTTTTTACTCTTTTGCAACATTTTTACTTTCGTTTAAGGTCTGAAATAGGCCGATTTCAGGATATATGTCTCCATGCGCTGCTTATAAGGAAGAGCTTTGCCATGAGGGGACTCCTAGTCTAATTTCAGATTCTTTTGGGGATCCAAACATATTATGTTCATTAGAACGTGATAAAGAATTTATCTTTGCTGCCGTTTATGGCTTTTGAGAAAGAGATAGAGATTCGAAAAACATTCGGTATCATTTCGCACCCCGATGCGGGTAAAACAACGCTCACGGAGAAATTGCTTCTTTTTGGTGGTCAAATTCAAACGGCAGGAGCAGTCAAAAGCAATAAAATTGATAAGTCAGCTACGAGTGATTTCATGGAAATTGAGAAGCAGAGAGGAATTTCTGTAGCCACCAGTGTTATGACTTTTGAGTATAAGGGAAAACGAATTAATATACTCGATACCCCAGGTCACAAAGATTTTGCTGAAGATACTTACCGAACCTTAACTGCAGTGGATAGTGTAATCCTTGTGATTGACTGTGTAAAAGGGGTAGAGGCTCAAACAGAGCGGCTGATGGAGGTCTGTCGAATGAGAAATACTCCAGTAATTTGTTTTATCAATAAGCTAGATAGAGATGGAAAAGATCCCTACGATTTGTTAGAAGAATTAGAAGATAAATTAGATATTCAGGTACATCCAATGAGCTGGCCTATTAGCATGGGCCGGGATTTTAAGGGTGTTTACCTTTTACCAGATAAAAGTTTAAATCTTTTTGAAAGTACGAAGCAAAAGAAAGCAGATGCATACTTAAAAATTGAAGACTTATCCGATGAAAAACTCGATTTATATGTGGGAGATAAAAATGCCAATCAGCTCAGAGAGGATGTTGAATTGGTGGACGGGGTTTATGGTGAACTCAATAAGAAAGATTATTTAGAAGGCAGAGTTGCTCCTGTTTTTTTTGGTAGTGCCTTAAATAATTTTGGTATTCAAGAAATGCTGGATACTTTTATTCAAGTAGCTCCAAGCCCAAGGTCTAGATTCACAACCACAGGAGAAGTAGAACCCACCAATCGCAAATTTAGCGGGTTTGTTTTTAAAATCCATGCAAATTTAGATCCAAAGCATCGCGATAGAATTGCTTTTTTACGGGTTTGCAGCGGGGAGTTTGAGAGAAATACCAATTACGCCCATGTTCGCTTAGGAAAAAAAATAAAGTTTAGCAATCCCTATACGTTTTTAGCGAGTGATAAAGAGGTTGTAGAAAAGGCTTACCCCGGCGATGTAGTAGGATTATACGATACGGGGAACTTTAAAATTGGCGATACTTTGACCACTGGAGAGTCCATGTTTTATAAAGGTATTCCAAGTTTTAGCCCAGAGATTTTTAGAGAGCTTATTAATTTGGATCCAATGAAAAGTAAGCAACTGGAAAAAGGGATTCAACAATTAACAGATGAGGGCTTGGCAAGTATGTTTACCCAAGAGCCCGGAAGTAGAAAATTTATTGGAACGGTAGGAGAACTTCAATTTGAAGTACTTCAACATCGTTTAGAACATGAATATGGTGCAAAATGTCGTTTTGAACATCGCAATATTCACAAAGCCTGTTGGCTTCATGGCGATAAAAGTGTCTTAGACGATTTTATGAAATTTAGGCAATCCAATATGGCCTTAGATAAAGATGGGAAACCTGTTTTTTTGGCAGAAACGGCCTTTATCTTGCAAACGAGTATTTCAAATAACCCAGAAATAGAATTTAAAACCACCAGTGAAGTTATGGCTGGTGACTGAGGTAAGGAATTGCTTTGTTTTAGGTGTAAATAATTTAGCAAAATTTAATTGCTTTTACTCCAAACAACAGCTGTACGTTGGGCATGGGCAAAGTTCGAACCATTCACATCTTGATTGCCATTTACTCCACCTATAGTCCCTATCTCTTGACAGTCTTCGTTAATTACTTTGGCAGACTGGTCTGCACTACAAAAGCCAATATCAAATACATATACCCTTTCTCCCTGGAACAGGTACTCATACACTTTTGCCCCTTTACCACAGACTGTTTTCTCAAACGCGAGGATGCGTTCCTCGATACAAGTTGGAGGAGGAGTTTTAACATTTTTTTTCTGACAAGAGGGAAACCCAAAAGCAATAAAAAAAAGAGATAGATATGTTAAATATTTACCTGACATTCCTTAAACAATAATATTACTTTTACGGGATAAAAGCAAGTTTTGTTTTATGTTAAGCATCCTTGACAATATAATTAAATGATTGATTTACTTGGAACAGCAAGTCAATGCACGCTTTGTGCCGAGCAATTGCCATTGGGCGCAAAACCAGTATTCTCGGCATCAAAATCAAGCCGAATATTAATTGTAGGTCAAGCACCAGGCCTGGCTGTACATAATTCTGGTATTCCCTGGGATGATAAAAGTGGATCAAATTTGAGGGATTGGTTAGCCGTGGATCATGTGCAATTTTATAATCCTGATATTTTTGGTATTGTCCCCATGGCTTTTTGCTATCCCGGAAGAGGGAAGTCCGGAGATTTGCCCCCTTCCAAAGAATGTGCTCCCCAATGGCATAATAAATTCCTTGCTGAAATGAACCAGCTGGAATTGATTTTATTGATCGGAAAGTATGCCCAAGATTATTAGTTGCCCACAGATAAAACTAACTTGACTACTCGGGTTCGGAATTTTCAAAAATACCTGCCCAAGTATTTTGTTTTGCCCCATCCGTCTCCAAGAAACAATATTTGGCAGGCAAAAAATGAGTGGTTTAAAGCATCCGTTTTACCCGAGTTAAAGAATAAAGTGCATCAACTTATTTCTTAATCATCTTAAAGTGAGGGATTTCACATTCGTAAAAACGTTCTCCTTCGGCTACAAAGCCATGCTTTGCATAAAAATTCATGACTTGTTCTTGTGCGTGTAAATACACTACAGGTTCCTTTTTGCAACGCTCTAAACATTCTCTGAGCAAAGCATCTCCAACCCCTGCTCCTCTGTTCTCAGCCAATACAGCAAAGCGTTCCAACTTAGTTCCATGCGCTGTTTTTCGAATGCGTGAGGTTCCCAGCGGTCGATCTCCATCCAATGCCAGCAAATGAATGCTACTGTCTTCAAATTCGTCATATTCCTCTGCAGCGCTCA
>JAURQA010000135.1 GCA_030836345.1 Bacteroidota bacterium | reverse complement strand
TTATATTAACTCTACCTAAAGGTAAAGGTTTATAAGGAACGAATGAACCAATTATTTATACTCATTGAAAACATATCATATGATAAACGAAGAATTAATAAAAAACATTGAAAAAAAATATGAGGCTTTGGATGAAAATCCCGAAACCTATTTAAAAGGCCTTTTACAAGCTAAGCCCATAAATTATTGGGATTATGTAGAAGTAGACACCTTACTTTCTCTTCAAAAACCCAGGACTGATTACAAGGATGAGTCTATTTTTATTATGTATCATCAAGTGACTGAATTAGTGCTTAAAATGATGGTTCATGAGATTAAACAATTAGTTTTAGAACCTTTTGAGGATGCCAAATGGATAGATAAAATCAACCGCTTAATCAGGTATACTTCCATGCTCATCACTTCTTTTGAGGTCATGCGGTCTGGCATGAGCTATGACGATTATAATATCTTTAGAAGCACCCTAACTCCAGCAAGTGGCTTTCAATCTGCCCAGTTTAGGTTCATCGAGATTTATTGTACACGATTAGAAAACTTGGTGAATGTAAAAGGCAAGGAACGATTGGGAAAGGAGCCCAGTACTGAAGATTATTTTAATCAAATTTATTGGCGAGATGCCGGCTTGAACCATAAAACGGGAAAGAGTTCCCTTACTTTGAGGCAATTTGAAGAAAAGTACTTGGATGATTTTATTGCATTAGCCAATAAAATGAAGGGAAATACTTTAGAAGACCAAATGATAAAATTAGAGAACCGCTCAGAAGCATTAAACGACAAATTCAGAGAGTTCGATCATTTGTATAATGTTCAATGGCCCATGGTACATCTAAAAACTGCGCAACATTACCTGGATAAGAAGGGGGAAAATAAAGCAGCAACAGGTGGGAGTGATTGGAAGAAATATCTACACCCTAAATTTCAGCAACGCAAATTTTTTCCAACTCTTTGGACAAGTAGTGAGATTACGCAATGGGGGCAATAAGACTTCTAACCTAAGATAAAACAGCTAACGAAGGAATATCTTATTTTTTTCGTCAAAACATCATAGGCTTGAAGTCGATTGGTTTGACTCTTCCGAAGATTTATTACAGAAATGAAAAATTTAATTATTATACTGCTTAGCGCAGCCCTTATTCAAACGGCGGGTATTTCGCAGTCCTTTAACGGATATGCTTTGTATACTGCGCAAAACTCACAAACAACTTATCTCATAGATAAAGACGGAACTATTGCGAAAACGTGGTCTTGCAATAAAAATGGAAATTACACCGTCTTTCTGAAAGAAGATGGTAACCTTTTAAGACAGGGAGTTGTAGATGGAGCAGAGCTTAATGGAGCTGCTGCAGGAGGCATTATTCAAGAATATGACAAAGATTCAAAGGTTATTTGGGAGTTCACCTATTCCAATGCAGATCACCGATCACATCATGATTTTGCCGTTTTACCCAATGGAAACGTACTACTTACTGCTTGGGAGGTTAAGACAGCCACTGAGATGATGAATGCTGGTTATTCTAGTAATTCTGAGAAATGGCCTACGCATATCATAGAAGTTCAACAAGACGGTACTGGTGGTAAAATTGTTTGGGAGTGGCATATCTGGGATCACCTAATTCAAGATACCGATGCTACAAAACCAAATTTTGGAGTTGTGGCAGATCACCCTGAGCTAATGGATATAAATGTAGCTTCTTCTGCTAAAGGAGGCCGCCCAGGAAGTGGTGGCGATTGGTTTCATGTAAATGGTATTGACTACAATGAATCCTTGGATCAAATTGTTTTCACCTCTCGTTATATGAGTGAAATTATGATTATCGATCACAGCACTACAACCGAAGAGGCCGCTGGTCATAAAGGAGGTAAAGCAGGTAAAGGGGGAGATTTTCTCTTTAGATATGGAAACCCTTCTAATTACGGTTCAAGCGCTTCAAAAGTTATTGCCGCGGCAGTTCACGATCCTCGTTGGATTAAAGATGGGAGACCCAATGCGGGATATATTCAATTTTTCAATAATTCTGGTGGTAATGGAAATAGCTCTGTGGTTGATGCCATAAAACCTCAAATGGATCCAGATGGATACAATTATATATTTTCCAATGGATCATACCTTCCCAACTCCAATGAATGGAGGCATGATTGTAAAACCAATGCTAGCGGACAATCGGCAAGTGACCGAATGAGTAATGGAAATATATTTGTGAACTTATCAAGAGAGTATATGTACGAAGTAGATTCCAACGATAATATTGTTTGGCAATACAGTGAAGGTCCAGCAAAGGCGTTCCGATATGAATGCGAATACCCTGGAATTATTGCACTCTTAAATAATCCGTGTAACGTAACTAATGTGAGTGATCTCAACAAAACAGAAATCACCTTATTCCCAAATCCAACCACCGGCTCATTTAGTATCTCCGGTTTAGATAAAAAAACCAAAGGCTTTTCAGTAGCTGTAATAGATATTTATGGGAAAGTTGTCCTTTCCACCAAAAACCAAATAGAAATTGACTTGAATGGCATATCAAAAGGAAATTATTTTGTACATATTCTTTTAGAGAACCAATCAGTATTTAAGAAATTATCTTTGATGGATTAGATTGCTTTTATGAAACTGCGGTGTTTACTTCTTGTTGTATTTATAAAAAGTGCGAGCGCGTTCGCTCAAACTGATTTTTATGCAAATGACAACATCAGAGAGGTAAAGTTTTACTTTAACCAAAGCAACTGGGATGAGTTGCTTGATAGTTTCTATATCAAAGGCGATGAAGACCGTTTAATGGCTTCTATATCCATCGATGGCTCTCCTTACGACAGTGTTGGAATTCGGTACAAAGGATTTAGCTCTGTAAGCATAGATAGAAAAAAGAATCCGTTTAATGTGAAATTGGATTGGATTAAAGATCAATCCTACCGAGGTGTTGATAAACTCAAATTAAGCAATGTAATACAAGATCCATCCTTTCTGCGAGAGGCTATGTCTTATGAGATTGCCAGAAAATATATGCCGGCCTCTAAGGCAAACTATGTTAAGTTGTTTATCAATGACGTGTATTGGGGTATTTATACTAATGTGCAATCCGTGAATAAAGCCTTTCTTCGAACCCATTTTGGTTCCGCTGAGCTTCCTTTTTTAAAAGCCAATCCAAAATCCTTAAATCTCAGAGGAGAAAACTGCAACTTGGGGAACTCTCCCGGCACAGACTCATCCGATTATTTCAATTTATACGAATTAAAGTCTGAATACGGCTACCGCGCGCTGTACGAACTCATTGATGTTTTAAACAACAATCCAGATAGCGTTGAGCAGGTCTTAAACATTGATCGCACCCTGTGGATGCATGCCTTTAATTATGTATTAATAAACTTTGACAGCTACATAGGCTATGCTCAAAACTATTATTTATACAAAGATCATAATGGCCAATTTAATCCCATTCTTTGGGATTTAAACCAATCTTTTGCCAGCTATCGCTTGGCTGATGCATCTATTTATTACAATGGATTTTCCATAGAGCAGGCTAAAACAATAGATCCATTATTGCACCATAACAACGTATCTGTTTACCCCAGGCCACTATTGAGAAACCTCTTTAAGAACGATAGCTATCGTAAAATGTACCTGGCCCATATTCGCACAATCATAGAGGAAAACTTTGCCAATCAATGGTATAAGAGTCGTGCACAAAGCATGCAAAATATCATTGATGAAGATGTAAAAAATGATCCTTTTAAATTCTATTCATACCAAGATTTTAAGGAAAATTTAAATGCTACTGTAACGGACTTGGTAGATTATCCTGGCATTTTAGATTTGATGGACGATCGAACCAGCTATCTGCAGTCCTATCCTGGATATAAAGAAGGCCCAAGTATTGAAACACCGAGTTACAAAGTATCAGGGAATGATTTATTTATCAATGCCAAGGTTACCAACGGCCAAGTTGTAACATTAGCCTACCGAAGCAACAGCTTAGGTTTATTTAAAAAAGTGCCCATGCTTGATGATGGAATGAGTAATGATGGAGCTCCCAATGATGGGCTATTTGGTACTTTATTGCAAAACCAAGAAGCTAATTTAGAGTATTACGTTTATGCAGAGAATGATTCAGCCGGACAATTTTCTCCTGAAAGGGCAGCTTATGAATACCACGTAATGGATGGAAAGATTAACCTGGTCATTAATGAAGTAGCCGCCAACAATAAAACTATCATTGCAGATAATCAAGGAGATTATGACGATTGGATTGAACTTTACAACAATACGGCAACTGAGGTTTCTTTGAAAGGATATTTCCTTTCAGATAATAGTGCTGAACAAAAATGGATATTTCCTGATGTAAGGATACCAGCCAATGGCTATTTATTAATTTGGGCAGACAAGGATACAGTAAGTGCTGGCCTACATGCTAATTTTAAACTTTCTTCATCTGGAGAAGGAGTTTACCTTTGGGATACCTCAAAACTTTTAATAGATAACATTAGCTTTGGACAACAATCCGAAGATAGAACCATTGGACGATCGCCCAATGGGACAGGTTCCTTTTATTCAATGAAGGCAACACCTTGGGAGTTTAACGAATCTGTACATAATGACTCAAGCACAGGAAAATCTCTGGATGCAACCATTTATCCAAACCCAACAGATGGAGTTTTTACCCTCTCTGTAAATAGGTATGTCGGGCTCCATTTACATATTTACGATTTAAAAGGAAGACTATTAGTAGAACAGAAGATAGCATCAAAAAAATCCCAAATAAACGCAACATTTCTAAATAGCGGAATGTATCTCATTCACCTTTTTGATAATGATTCAAGAACCATAAAAAAAATAAGCATCGAATA
>JAURQA010000134.1 GCA_030836345.1 Bacteroidota bacterium | reverse complement strand
TAAACTCACGCGCCTTGAACACTTAACTATTGCAGAGGAGTTTGACTATGGATCTATTAAAGCCTTGAGTAGCGAAGCAAAAAACAAGTTGTCTAAAATAAAACCAACCACCATTGGACAGGCTTCTCGAATTTCTGGAGTATCTCCTGCGGATATATCAGTTCTGTTAGTTTATTTCGGACGTTAAATGAATAGATATACTATTTTTTTTAGCCTAGTTCTCTTGAGTTGTGCCTCTATACAGTCGCCATCAGGCGGGGATAAAGATGTAGAATCGCCAATAGTGGCCTTAGATAGCGCTGTGCTTAGAGCGAGCTCAAAGCCATCCAACATCCTTTTTGTGTTTAATGAAAATGTCGTAATCAAACCAGAGTTAATAGAAATAAACCCACTTATATTTCCAAAGCCCGTCATTAAGACCAAAAACAAAAGCTTAACCATCCATTTAAGAGCAGATTCTTTAGCAAAAAACACGACTTATAATATTCGTTTTAATAAGGCTATTTCGGATTTAAATGAAGGAAACGTTGGAGACTACCCTGTTTTTCTGTTTTCAACAGGTTCAATTGTAGATTCTTCTAAGCGTAACTTATTTATTCAGAACTTCAAAAAGAAAGAAACCCTTTTATTGAGCTTTAACTCAAAAAGCAACACATATCGGTATACTATAAGCAA
Organism: Bacteroidota bacterium; assembly: GCA_030836345.1. Lineage (GTDB taxonomy): Bacteria > Bacteroidota > Bacteroidia > NS11-12g > UBA955 > CALKCM01. Next base: position 12,528 of record JAURQA010000134.1, on the reverse strand, counting down.
AGATTCCACCAGTATTTCTGGAATTCCCGATTCTGTTGAATTAGTAATGTCTGTTTTTCAAGATAAAAACAACAACTCTTTATTTGATCCACAAGAAAAAGGAAATATTATCCGTAGCGCTTATGATAGTGTCAAGGTTTTCTTAATTCCTCCTAATGATAAAGTGCTAAAAGTAACTAAAAATGGCCCGATAGTTTATTTATGCGGATTATCTAAAAACAACCTTTATAATAAGAGTTATACTGCATATAAAGACACCGTCATATTATCTAACATTTCCGACACAGCTCTTTTTACTAACCGGTTTAATAAGATAAGCGCTAAAATAGATTCCTCAGAATTCTATTCTATTGTTTCACAAGGAACACGAAGCACAGCAGATACTAACAAAGTAATACTAAGTACAAATTTTCCTATACGTAATATTAATCCGGATTCTTTTATTGTTATTATTGATCGAGACACTTTATATAAGCCAGAAATCAGCATAAAAAACACCAATAGTGTTGAGATTATTACAGATTCAATTGTTACGGAGGCCCAAATATTATTAGGTAAGAAAGCCCTTAGTTATTCAAAAGACAATTACAACAAATCACAAATAATTCAAATATCTTATGTAAAACCCATGGTTTTGGAAATCGAAAACACTCAAACTGAGAAAATGAGCGTTTTTTTATATAACTCTAAAGATAAATTAGTTGATTATTTAATTCTATCAAAAGATCAAGTTGAAATTTTACGATTACCAAATGATATTTATAAGTTAGTATATTTTATAGATTCTAATCAAGACCATTTATTAAATCATCCTTTGGAAAATAGTACGTCTGAAACTGTTTTTTTTAGAAAGGGAATTACTCTACTAAAAAGATTTTCTAACCGTATTAAGTTATAAATATAACTGGTGTTTTTTATGTGAAATACGTTAAAAAACGAGTTTATAATATATACGTAAAGATGAATAAGTTAACGGTTTTAAAAACAGTGTTAATTACCTATCACTTATACTCCTATTATCCCAATCTTGTTCTATAATTAAGATTATAAATAAAGGATATCAACGTAGATATTTTTTGTGTATTATTATTAAGTAAATATTAATTTTCAATAAGTTAATAAAAAATATCTAAAGGATAAGTATGTGAATTATATAAATTCAAGTAAAAAAAAATTGACTTATCACTATATCCACAGAGCTATATTATATAATACTCTTTATATAAAAGATATAATATATATATACTAGTCTGTGGGAAAAGGGAATCAAATTCAAAAAAAATAAGTCCCTACATTTGCAACGAACAATGAAATTAGCCATTGAAGAATTAGAGAATGTTTTAAACTCAATAAAAATTGAGTCTGCCGAGGAATTGGAAAACTTTAAATTGACCTACCTTTCTAGAAAAGGCAAGTTGTCTGCTCTCATTCAACAATTTAGAACAGTTGCTCCAGAGGATAAAAAAACCTTTGGAAAACCAATTAATATTCTCAAAAAAAAATACGAAGTTTTTTTAACGGAAAAGCAAAAAATATTTTGTGAAGGCAAAAAAGACAGCAACTTATTTGATAATGATATTCCGCTGAATGCAAAGAAATATGGCTCTCTACACCCAATAAAAATTACTGAAAATAAAATTTATGAAATCTTTTATTCAATGGGTTTTGATTTGAGAGAAGGTCCAGAAATAGAAGACGATTGGCATAATTTCACAGCTCTTAATTTCGAGGAAGAACACCCGGCTAGAGATATGCAAGATACATTTTTCATTGGTGAAAAAGTATTACGCACTCATACTAGTAGTGTTCAAATAAGAGAAATGGAAAAAGGAACTCCTCCTTTTAGAATAGTAATGCCTGGAAGAGTATATAGAAATGAGGCTATAAGTAGTAGGAGTAATTGTTTTTTTCATCAAATAGAGGGATTATATATTGATAAAGGTGTAAACTTTGCAGATTTAAAACAAACTTTATACTCCTTCGTTCAACAACTATTTGGACCAAATACCAAGATACGGTTTAGAAGCAGTTATTTCCCATTTACAGAGCCGAGTGCGGAAATGGATATCTGGGCGGGATTAGATACAGAAGATGCAAGACGTTTAACTAAAGGTACTGGTTGGTTGGAAGTGATGGGATGCGGTATGGTTCATCCAAATGTTTTAACAAACTGTAATATTGATCCAGAAGTTTATTCTGGTTTCGCCTTTGGTATGGGTATAGACCGAATGACAATGTTAAAATATAACATTGGAGATATACGAGATTTATTTAACAACGATACTCGTTTTTTAAAACAGTTTGAAGGAGAAATATAAAAAAAGGATGCTTTATTTTGCTAGTGATTTTCATTTAGGTTTACACAATCAAGATGTGAACGCACAAGAGCAAAAAATCCTTAATTTTCTTGAACACGCCAGAAAAAATAATGCAGAAAAAATATTTCTGGTAGGAGATGTTTTTGACTTTTGGTTCGAATACAAACGCGTTGTTCCAAAAGGGTATTTTAGATTGTTTTCAAAGCTTTATGATTTACACAGTGATGGAATAAAAGTTTACATGTTTAAGGGTAATCATGATATGTGGATGCTGGATTATTTTGAAAAAGAATGTGGAGTTGAAATAATATCAGACGAACTGATATTTGAGCACAACAATAAAAAATTCTTTGTTCATCATGGTGATGGTTTAGGTCCTGGAGACAGAAGTTATAAAGTTCTCAAAAAAGTTTTTCGAAGCCGCTTAAATAGATGGCTTTTTTCACGGTTACATCCAAATTTTGCACTGGGAATGGGTGCTTTTTTAAGCAATAAAAGCAGGTTGGCTAAAAAAGATTTTGAGAAAGAAAATCAATATTTGGGTGATGATAAAGAGTTTTTAACGCAGTTTTGCAAAGCAAAACTAGCGGAAGGGGCAGAAATTGATTATTTTATTTTTGGTCATAGGCATTTACCCATTAATTTAAACATAGGTCAATCTAAATATATAAACCTTGGGGAGTGGATTCATTGCAATTCATATGCTGTTTTTGATGGGTGTGAACTAAAGCTGCTTTATTGGAATGATTAAACCACTATTAATTCTAGGACTTCTTTTAAAAACATGCACTGTTGATTTGCAAGATTTACCTGCTATTCACCGCAGCGATATTGATAACTTTAACAACACCTACCATTTTAATACAAATCAAGAACTAGAGAAACAAACCATAGGGAACACAAACACGCAAAGGTTCGGTTTGTCTAATTATGGCAATGACCCTATTATAGATGCTTCATTCCCATTAGAAATAGCGCTTTTCTTTTACAAGAACGGAACGCTTGTTTTACTAGATAATCAAATGAATATTCTCATGGAACATAATTTATATGAGATTAATCCAATGAGCGTTTCCCATTTTGGTCGCAGTATTGAAGGGATGTATTGGATTTTTAATCAAAACACCAAAACATTACAGAAGATTTCTCCTGATGGTAAACTCATAACACAAAGTAATGTTTTACCCAACATTGAGAGTCGCGGAATACAGAGGATTTATGATTTAGGGAGAGAAGTTTATATTCAAAACGGAACAGAACTAATTGGGTTCACTCCAAACTTGAAGTACATCGGTACAGAGAAGGATGCCTATATGATTAGAAGTTATAAGTTTCCAGCAAAAATTGTGAACGGCACACTATCCTTTTCTTTTGCAAAAAAAACATACAGTAGATCTTTTGGCTTTGACTCAATTCCTATTGGAATATCTCAAAACAATTATGTTTTGCAAACCCAAAACGGATTAATTTTGCAAAAAATAAAATAAAAATGTTAGAGAAACTAGAAGCTATATATGCCAGGTTTAAGGAAATTGAACTTTTGCTCTCAAGCCCAGAGGTTGTTTCTGACATGAAACAATTTACCAAATTAAACAGGGAGTATGGAAGTTTAAAAGAGTTGGTAAATAGTTATTTTACATATAAAAAAATAATAGAGGGTGTTTCAGAGGCAAAAGAAATACTTAAAACGGAAACAGATAAAGAAATGAAAGACATGGCCAAAGAAGAATTGGACATGTTGGAACCACAGCTTCCCGAATTAGAGGAGACCATACGCGTACAACTTCTACCCAAAGATCCTGAGGATGAAAAAAATGCAGTCATTGAACTAAGAGCGGGTGCGGGTGGAGACGAATCCTCCATATTTGCTGGAGATTTAGTTAGAATGTATTTAAGGTATTGTGAAACAAGTGGGTTTAAAGCCCATATTGTTGAAGCAGTTGAAGGGACCTCAGGAGGCTATTCAAAGGCCATAGTTGAAGTTACAGGCCTTGGGGCTTATGGTACGCTTAAATATGAAAGCGGAGTCCATAGGGTGCAGCGCGTGCCCGAAACCGAAAGCCAAGGAAGGGTTCATACAAGCGCGGCAAGTGTCGTAGTAATGCCTGAGGCTGAAGAGTTAGACTTTGAGTTAAAAGACTCTGATGTTAAAATGGAGACATCTAGAAGTGGAGGGGCTGGAGGTCAGAACGTGAATAAGGTAGAAACAAAGGTTCAGCTTACCCATATTCCAACAGGAGAAGTGGTGGTTTGTTCTCAAGACAGAACACAACTAGGCAATCGGATTAAGGCCATGGAGATGCTAAGAACTCGGCTTTATGAAGCAGAGGTAAATAAGCGACAAGCAGAGGTGGCAAGCAAAAGAAAGACACTGGTTAGTACAGGAGATAGAAGTGCTAAAATCCGAACATATAATTATCCCCAAGGGCGTGTAACTGATCACAGAATAGGTTTAACGCTATATAACCTTAACGCAATTATAAATGGTGATGTTGGTGAAATAATAAATGCGCTTCAGGTGGCAGAAAATGCAGAAAAAATGAAAGCGAGCGAATAAGTTTAAATACCAGCTGCTTTTTGTTCCATGCCCAAATCTCTCCGTTGGTTTGGAACTTTTATTCTAACCGTACTTTTCTTTGATATTTTGGCAGTGCTACTCATGAGTTACTTTACTAATTACAAAAGGTGTTCCATTATGTGAATACATATAGAAAACCTTACAATACTTAGTCTCCCCATCCATGTGTTTTGTTGCACGAACAACCACTTATTTACACAAAACTTACAATGTGAAACCCAAAAGAATTTAAAGATTAATTAACCATCCAAACAGAAAGTGTGGACTTGAGTGAGGTTTACCCAGTAGATTGTTAGGCTAGAGCAAGGTTCGCTTCTCTAATAATAGAATGGATGATTTCTAAACCCTCTTGGTTCAATAGAAAATCTTCCGCGGCTCTTTCGGGGTGTGGCATCATGCCAAAAACATTAAACCCTTCATTGCAAACACCAGCTATATTATTCAGACTACCATTTGGGTTTGATTTGTTGTTGATCTCACCAGTCTCTGTTGAATATTTAAATAACACCTGCTGATTTGCTTCTATTTTCTCCAATTCTTCAGCGCTACAATAAAAACGACCCTCGCCGTGCGCAATGGGAATCTGTATAACATTTGCTACATTCTTGCTTACTGCAGCCTTTTTACTGATGGGTTTTAAATGAACATTTTTACAAATAAACTTCATACTGGTATTGTGCATAAGCGCTCCTGGAAGAAGTCCTGACTCACAAAGAATCTGAAACCCGTTGCATATACCCATGACAAAACCACCATTTTCAGCATGTGTTCTTATGCTTTCCATAATAGGGCTTAATTTAGCAATAGAACCACTTCTTAGATAATCGCCATAACTGAACCCGCCAGGTAAAAAAACATGCGTGCATTCGTGCAAATTTTTGTCTTTATGCCATAGTTCCACCACATCACCAGAACCTGTATTTTTTAAGACTCTAATTAAATCATGATCACAATTGCTTCCCGGAAAGATTACCACACCCCATTTCATATGCTGCAAAAATAAGGCTTTAATTTAGAATAACGATAGCTTTAAAATGTCATATCTGGGCAGCTTCCTTTTCTTCTTCGACCGCGGTGTTTTTTGCCATCACCAAACCCAACCCCGTAATCTTTAACACCAATTTGTAAGATATAGTTGATGGTTAAAAAAGAGAAATTATCATTGTTTTTGCTATTGCCCCTTATCGCTCCAGGCTCAGAAAAACCAGGGATTCCTGTGGGTAAACTACGGTTGCTCAGTTGTACAGCTATAGATCCATTACTTGCGGTTAACAGCGTAGGATCTGCATAAGTTGTGCTTACATCATCAATGTAATCTGTTGTTGTTTTTCTAAAAGAAAATTCCAGTGAAAAGTATCCATTTTTAGTAGCGGCCAATTTATACCCTACACCAAATGGAAAAGAAACTGCGTTTAGGGCATATGGTGCCTTTTGGGGATTGTGATACTGACCTTCTGTTCCGTATTTGTGAAGTTCATAAACAGAGTTTCCCAGCTTGGTTTTGGGGTTAAATGTAAAATATCCAAGTCCTCCAAAAACATACATGCGTTTATTCTTTCCAAGGTTTGCTTGCATGGTTAAAGACCCCTCAGCAATGTGACTATGAAAACTCAAATTTCTGCTTCTTCGCTCCAGGTTAGTGGTGTATTTGTCATCACCAGCCAACCGGCCATAGGATCCTGTGAGTCGAAAAGCAAAGGTTGGAGAAACATTTATTCTAAGGCCTGTATTTAAAACATACCGCGTTGTTTCCCAATCTAAATCCGATGGTCCATTTGTTCCATACGTGGGTTTTCCACCTAAATCGCCCAAGTAATGACTTGTTCCCATTCCAAATTGGAGCCCAAACACCTGTGCGTAATTAGCATGGTACCCCGTAATAAAGAGGATTAAAACGATTAATTTTTTCATAATTATAAAATAATATTACAAAAAGCATTCCAACATTTATGTACGTGTCTCAACTTTTTTCTGTTGAGCTGTATGAGAACGAAATGAAGTGAATATAAGTCTCCATTTATGGCCTATAAAGGTTGAAAAGGTAATTTTTAGGTTTTAAACAAACAATAAATGCAGTAAGAGGGCAATCATATGGAAGAAGTCTCGCTAATACAATATCCGCGGATATTTACAGGAGTGGCCCATTCGTGTAGTTTAACTTTTCATAAATATTTTTCGGTTTGTACTTAATGTTTTGCTTGGTATTAATAAGTCCATCCGAAGGAAATGGGCTTTTTAAGAGCAAGCGTTCAGCCAATATTGCGAAGCCAAATAAAACTGCAAATCGGATACCTTTTATTGAATATTTGGGAGGATTCATATTCAACTTCTTGGCAATCTTAAATAAAAGTTCTCGAAAAGAGATGTTGTGCGTAACAGCTAAAAAACGGTGCCCGTAGGCTTTTTTATCGATAATAAGAGTTATAATTTTGGCCAACTCTAAGGCATTAATAAACCCATTTGAACCAATAGGGTAGAGGTTCCATTTTTTTCGCACCACCTCAAACATTTGGTTGCTACTTTTGGCATCTTTTCCATCTCCAACAACCACACCAGGACAAATGGACGCCACCTCTAAGCCTTCCTCTTTGCCCCGCCAAACTTCCAATTCCGCGTAATACTTTGTTTTAGCATAATCCGTTTTCTTTTCGCTTAAACCCCAGAGCCTATCTTCTTCTATTTCTAAGGGCTTTTTGTCTGAATCTAAAGCAGCAGTGCTGCTAATAAAAACCAGTTTTGGAATCTTATTTTGTATGCAAGCATTAACCACATTTGTGGTTCCCGTAACATTTGTTTTGTACATTACTGGAGCATCTGTTTTATGATAACTTACCATGGCAGCAGCGTGAATGACCAAATCAAAACCCTGTAACTTTTCAAACACTTCATGGGCATCCGTAATATCTAGGGATTCATAGTGGGCAAAATGAAATGGATGGGCTGGGAGTGATCTTTGAAAGGACTGTATTTCAAACTCCCTATCTTTTACAGAAGATAGCCAAGCTCTGGCCACCAAACCACTTCCTCCGGTCACAGCAATTTTCACAGAGCAAATTTACAATCTATTCATATCAAAATTCTGTTGTTGAGGCAAAACCAAAAGAATCTAAAAATTATGGGCAGCATTGGGGGGGGCATTTTAGATTTGACCAATGATTCTTTTTATTATTGTACCATGCAAACAAGGATAACAGAGCTTTTCGGAATTGATAAACCTATTATTCAAGCAGGAATGATATGGTGTAGCGGGTGGGAGCTAGCATCAGCGGTATCCAATGCAGGCGGCCTAGGTTTATTAGGAAGTGGTAGCATGTATCCTGAAGTGTTAATAGACCAAATAAAGAAATGCAAAGAAGCTACCCAAAAACCCTTTGGGGTGAACGTGCCCCTGCTTTATCCCGATATAGACAAACATATTGCTAATATTATAGACCTAGGAGTACCCATTGTTTTTACATCAGCTGGGAATCCTGCAAAATACACGGCGAGACTAAAAGAGGCAGGTATTAAAGTGGTGCACGTGGTAAGTAACTTAAATTTTGCACAGAAAAGCCAAGATGTAGGAGTAGATGCAATTGTTGCCGAAGGCTTTGAGGCAGGAGGTCACAATGGAAGAGAAGAAACAACAACCATGTGTTTAATTCCAATGCTCAAAGACAAGATAGATATTCCAATAATTGCGGCAGGAGGCATAGGTACTGGGTCTACCATGGCTGCTGCATTTTGTTTAGGAGCAGAAGCTGTTCAGGTGGGAAGCCGTTTTGTTATTACACCTGAGAGCAGTGCGCATGAAAACTTTAAACAAGAGGTAGTGAACGCCAAAGATGGTGCCACAGAACTAACATTAAAGGAGTTAACACCTGTGCGTTTGCTCAAAAATGCATTTTATGAACAGATTAAACAGGCCTACGATGAAGACGCTGGAGTAAGCTCACTTCAAGAAATTTTGGGTAGAGGACGAGCAAAGAAAGGCATGTTTGAGGGCAATATGGATGAAGGGGAATTGGAGATTGGGCAAATAAGCGCATATATTAACCAATTAAAACCAGCTGCAACCATAGTAGAAGAGATGATGGAAGGCTTTTACAAGACCCTTAAAGCGCTACAAACCCTGTAGGCTTTATTTTTTTGGGAGGTGATATCGGTAAATTAGCTGAATGCGTGCCGACAAAGCATTTTTCATTTCAGGGTTAAATAGGGTGCGCTCTTTACCAAATTCAAATGCAGACAAACCAAAATCCAATTGATCTTCATTTCTGTATTTTTCATAATTGTTAAAAGAGTATCCCAATTTTGTTTTCAGAATAAGGCTGTTTTTTAGGAATCCAAACTGCAAGTATCCCAAGACTTCTTGGGTTTTTTTGTGAACATAATACGGTTGGTTTTCAGGAGAATTCAGGTTATACGAACGCACCAATGCGTTGAAATCAAAACCAACCTTAACGAGACGATGAACTTTATAATTTAAATCTAAATAGATGGGCAAGGTGGTGTTTATCTCTAACTTTTCATTTGGACTTTTGTAGTAAAAACCAAAGAAAGGAACCACAAAAATGCCGAAGTTTTCCGAACTCCCATAAACTCCCATTTTATATAAGAAGTGTTTGCTAGTTTTTTTCTTTAACATGGCAAATCCCCCTAGCTGATAATTTTTTTTTCCAGACCCTTTTAAATCAGAGGCTACTTTGGGTAAAAGAACAAAGGTTCCCGCCCACTTATCATTATACGTATTGCTCAATCCTATTTTGGCCGTAATGGAGTTTAGATCACTAAAACCATGACCTGGTGATAATTTTAGTTCTGTTCTTCCGTAATCAACACCCGTAATAATGGCGCGCTTGTCATTGATTTTTATAGGGTAGGTGAGTTTAACATTAAAATCATTAATTAGGGTTGTCCCATCTATCCCCTCGAAACCGGCACTTTGAATTTGGCCTTGATCGATCTTAAGTAAATCCACATATTGTTGTGCGATTAAAGAGGAAGAGAAGAAAATTAAAAGAAGAAAAAAAAATTTTTGTTTACCCATAAAGCATCAAAGTTGCGTTAAAAAGCAATGGTTTCAAAATCAAATAGTAAATAAAAGGCCGGAGTTAAAAAATGAAGTGTATGCCATTTTAAACAGAAAAGAGTTAAGCATTAGAGATATTTATCAATGATGTACATTTGCATTATGCAGTGGATTTCTCAGCTAATATTTTTATTTATTCTTGGGGCAGGTGTTTGGTATTTTGCTAAGCAGGTTAAAACCATTCGAAGAAATATATTTTTAGGAAGAAAAGAAGACTTAAGCGACCAACCTAAGAGGCGTTGGGCGCAAATGGCTCGTGTGGCCTTAGGTCAGGGAAAAATGACAAAAAAACCTGTTGCGGGTATTCTTCATATTATTGTTTATGCTGGCTTTGTTCTCATAAACATAGAGGTAATGGAAATTATTATAGACGGCCTCGCTGGGACACACCGAGTCTTTAGTTTTCTGGGTGAGGTATACGATTTGGCTATCGGCTTCTTTGAAATATTAGCTTTTCTGGTTCTCGTCGCCTGTGTTATTCTTATTTTACGAAGGCACGTATTATCTATTGCACGTTTCAAAAAACCAGAAATGAAAGGCTGGCCAACAAAAGATGCCTTAATTATTCTTGTTACAGAAGTAGTGCTCATGGGAGCATTATTGAAAATGAATGCCGCCGACCAAATTTTACAAAGCAGGGGGGTGGAACATTATGTGCAAGCGGGAACATTTCCAATAAGCCAGTTTATCGTACCTCTAATAGATAGATTTAGCACCGATTTTTTAATTGCTTATGAAAGAATAGCCTGGTGGTTTCACATTATTGGAATTATTGTTTTCTTAAACTATCTTCCTAAAAGCAAGCATTGGCATATTGTTATGGCTTTTCCTAACACCTATTATACCCCGTTAAAACCCAAAGGAGAGTTAGCCAATATGGAGAGTGTTACTACAGAAATTAAACTTATGATGGATCCAAATGCTACTCCTCCAGATGATTATGAAGCCCCTGAAGGCTTTGGGGCTAAAGATGTCCAAGACCTTTCATGGAAAAACTTAATGGATGCTTATACCTGCACAGAGTGCGGAAGGTGCACGAGTGCATGTCCAGCCAATCTCACAGGAAAAGCATTAAGTCCAAGAAAAATAATGATGGACACTAGGGATCGATTAGAAGAAGTTGGAGCCAATATAGATAACAATTCGACGGATGAAAAGAACCTTCACAGTTATGTTTCTTCCGAGGAGTTATGGGCCTGTACTAGCTGCAATGCCTGTGTGGATGCTTGCCCAATTAATCTCAACCCTTTAGATATTATTGTTCAAATGCGCCAATATAAGGTAATGGAGGAAAGCGCCGCACCAACGGAATTAAACAATATGTTTACCAACCTGGAAAACAATGGGGCACCATGGCAATTTAGCCAAATGGATAAAGCAAATTGGCGTGATTCTTAACAAGGATTATTCGCAAATAATATTTACTTTTGCCCAAGCATGAACACAAAAGCAAAAAAGAGCAATAAAGGCGCTTGGGCCATGACAATTATTAGTGGTATTATTTTAGTGTTTCTTACCATATTTCTTCCTGAAGGGTTTTGGTTAGGGCTCCCCACTTTTTTCGGTGGTTTAGTTATGGCCATGGATTGGGTTTAGCAAGCATTAGCATGGCCTAAGGTATTTTAGTTACACTTTTTGGTCCTAATAATGTGAGCCCCAAAAGCTTAAGCAAAAGGCAAGGCCTCGACGTGGTCATTGAAAAAACTGGCTTCCAAGTTTTTTATCAACGCATTGGTGCTTGCTGTAAAGAGGCTTACAGATTTTTTCACAGAAGGAATTAAATAACAAGACATCGTTCCGTTTAGCAAGTGATGAGCTTGGCTCTTGCTATCTCCACTTTGCACTACTTTCCCAAGAGATTTTGCTTGCCTTATACCCGCTTGAAGGCGCATAATAAAATCTTCCATAAACTCTAAGAAAGCTTCCGATAGCATAGTATCATATTGATTTGACTCGGAGCACATGATACACATAATGTCGTGAATTCCATGGACATCAACCCGCCTTTTTTCTTGGTTAATCATTTCAACATAATGCTCTTTTATGTTTTTCGGGTCACTTAGAATAGAGGACCACATGTGGTCATAGAAGGGCTTTATTCTCTCTTTAACCAGGGCGACACCCAATTGACTCTTTGAATCAAAATAATGGTAAAAAGCCCCTTTAGTTATATTAAGTGCTTTAATTTCTTGGTCTGTTCTTAAGGCGACAAAGCCATTTGTTGAGACCGCTTTAAAGCATTTATCTAAGATAATGTCTCGTGTGTTTCTTGGCATAGTAATTTTAATAGTTGGTTCTATTTCAAATTTACACTAAGCATGAAATCTCTGCAACCTAATGCGTTATTTTTTTTTGCCAATTCCAAGAGTCTAGCATCATTTCCTCAGTGCTTCGTTTTGCTTTCCAACCTAACAAGTGTTCAGATTTTTGGGTATCTGCCCAAACTTGTTCAATATCACCAGATCTTCGAGGTCCAATGGTATAGTTTACTTTCTCCCCCGTCGCTTTTTCAAATGCGTTAATGAGTTCCAGTACGCTTAAGCCTTTACCTGTTCCTATGT
>JAURQA010000133.1 GCA_030836345.1 Bacteroidota bacterium | reverse complement strand
CTTCTGGTTTAAATTGACCATAAAAAAGTATGGCATAGGTCCTAAAATCCAGGTTGTATTGCAATCCTTTGCTTTTATCTATTTCCTCTACTTTTTTAACGAATCTATTTTGTGTGTGCTCTGAAACCTTTGGTAGTAAAAAGAAGTATACCGCTTGGGCAAAGAAAAAAGTGAGTAATAATATCCAAAACCATGCGGAAGTACCCTTTCTTTTGAACTGGAAAATAGAAAGAACCAAGCAGCCAATCAGAAAAATCCCGCCTATTAAAGCGAGAGAAATGGGCCAATGAACATGAGTTGAAATTTGTCCTACTGCAAAAGCATCTTTAATTTGAGAAATAATTTGTGTTTTGAGCTCTTCAGAGTTCATAATAATTGGAACGGCCAGACTAATAATAGCTAAAACACCTCCAATGAAAAGGAAGCCCCAGCCCATATATCGTCTTTTAACGACCTGCTTACTGGTAAATTGGTGGTAAGATAATTGAGCAGCAAAATAAGTGATAGGGTACCAGCAGAGGCTACTGTAATGGACGATTTTTGTATTCACAAGGGAAAATACAATAAGTACAACCCAGAATACGGAAGACATATAGAAATCCCAATTAGCTTGAGCTCTTGCATACCGCTTAAAAAGATAGGGCCAACATAAAATAGAAGCAGGAAAACATATGATAATTAAAGCAACCAAGTGATAATACCAAGGCTGGTTATGCCATTCTATTTGCCCGCCAGCCAATTCAAGCTGGTATAGGAAAAACGCTTCAAAAAACGCAGTTTTTCCAGATATCATTAATGGAACAATCCACAGTGATAGAAAGAAAAGTCCTCCGAATAAACTTAGCAAACTCAAGCCAATGACTTTTTTAGTTGAAACATTACTAAACATCAATCGCACCAGCCAAATAATTCCAATAATTAAAACAGCTACTGGACCTTTTATTAATACGGCTATCCCAGCAAATAAACCAACCAGTAGCGCCTCACTTCGCGCATTTTGATTTTCCTGTAATAATTTTTCCTGTTTGAATAAGTAATAGATAGATAGGATAATGAAATAGTTAAATACAGGATCTATCAATCCCAATTTGAAATACAAAAAGTGTAAAGACCCCGCATACATTATTGCCCAAATAACCCCAAAATAATGCCCTGTTTCCCTAGCTCCAATGCGATAAATTAATAAAAGAGTAAGCGCCCCGAATAGAGCTACCGGAAGTCTTGCTGAAAACTCATTAATGCCAAAAACATGCATGGAGATACTTTGCAACCAAAAAAATAAAGGGGGTTTTTCATAGAAAGGTTCAAAGGCCACTTGAGGTTCCAAATAGTTCCCAGTAATTACCATTTCCCGGGCAATTTCTCCAAAATTAGCTTCATCCCAGTCTAGCAATGGAAGCAAATGATTGCCCGCCAATATCACCACTAAAGAGATAAGAAAGATGGCAATTTGAGAAGGTCTATTGATCTGCACTACGTTTCAAATATAAAAAAAGAAAAAGATTTGCCAAGCCAACGCCAATACCTACAAGAACATCCAAAGAGTAATGCAACCCAAGATACATTCTAGAGTATGCAACGAGTAAAGCAAATAAACAAAGCAAGACTTGATGCCATCCGTTATTAAGAAGGCTTGCAAATAAACCACAGCCAAGAATAGCAGCAGCTGAATGTCCACTGGGGAAACTTAACGATCTTAAAACTCGAACTCCTTCAATGGATCTAAAGCTTTCTCCAAGTTCCCAAAACGGTCGGGGAGCCTGAATGCCAAACTTTAGCCCTTGAACAATTATACTATTTGCAACAACGGCAAGGAGAGCATATCTAAACCATTCTTTTTTGCGCAGGTAAATAGCCAAAAGAGACCCTGCAATCATTGGTAATTCACCAATCTTTGTATAATACTTGAAAAAAATATCTAATTCTCGATTGGAATGGCCATGTACCCAAGCTACAATAGCTATTTTGGGATGTGTTATCTCCAGCAAGAAAAGGACGATTAAAGCACCAATTGAAAGGGATATAAATGGGGCTATTCGATGCACACCGCAAATAAAACTATAAAATTTAGCATTACATTTTCTTTTTTACGCAAAAAAAAACGAAATTGCGAATCGAGTTAGAAATTTAAATGTATCATGAGTGATGAAAAGAAAAGCCAAAGAGTAAAATTGGAATTAGAATACCCAATACGTTCATCCTTAAGTATTCTATTTCAACAAATTTCTACCCCTTCGGGTTTGCAAGCTTGGTTTGCAGATGATGTATCTGTAAATGGGAGCATTTATTCCTTTGCTTGGAACGATGGTACTAGTAATAAATGTGAGTTGATTCGAAATGTTCGGAATAAATACATGAGATTTAAAGTCATTGGTGACCCTAAAGATGAATTTTGGGAGATGAAAATTATACCTGATGAATTATCTGGAGGACAAATATTGATAGTTACTGAGTTTACTACTGAGGAAGAGGCAGATGAGTTAGCCGATATTTGGGATGCTGCAGTAGATGCCCTTTGCAATAGAATTGGAGCTTAAATTTTATGGCCATGGTAGCAGGCCAACCAAGCCATCAATCCAGTAGCAGTCTTAAGCGAATCAGTATCAATATCAAAGGCAGGATGATGAACATTTTCTGTAATTCCCAGCGCCTCGTTTCGAACACCAAAACGATAAAATACACTTGGTACTTCCTGTGAGTAGTAGGAAAAATCTTCCCCAGCCATCCATATGCCTAATTCTTCCACATGGCTCGAACCTAAATAGTCCGAGGCAGCTTTTTGGCAAGATTGAGTTAAATCAACATCATTCTTGAGAAAAGGGTAGCCCTTAGATATAGTAACGACTGCTTTGGCATCAAATCCAGCGGCTATACTAGTCGCAATTTGTTTAATCTTTTGATGTGCCTTTTCTCTCCACTCCTCATCAAAGGTTCGAAAGGTTCCTTCCATTTTAACAACTGGTGGGATTACATTGGTTGCTCCAATTCCCTCAATTTTTCCCAATGTTAAAACACTAGGTATTGCTGGGTTATTAACCCTGCTTATCACCTGTTGTAAAGCGGTTATTATTTGAGCAGAAATAGTAATAGGATCAACACAAAAATGGGGCATAGCACCATGCCCGCCCTTGCCATATAAATTTATAAATATTTCATCTGTACTTGCCATATATAACCCAGGTCTAAAACCTACATTTCCAGTTTTTATTAAAGGCATTACATGCTGGCCAATCATTAAATCTACCCTTGGGTTATCTAAAACACCGTTCTTTATTAAAATACTTGCTCCTCCTGGTTGTTTTTCCTCTCCTGGTTGAAATATAAGTTTTATCGTTCCCTTGATATCTTTTTTTATTGAATTAAGGATTTCAGCTGCTCCCAAAAGGGCACTGCTGTGCGCATCATGACCACATGCGTGCATGATACCCTCTTTCTTACTTCTGTGGCTTCTTCCATCTTCCACTTCTTTAATCGGGAGCGCATCCATATCAGCTCTTAAGCCTATTACCTTGCCTTCTTGTCCACCTTTAATTAAAGCAACAATGCCAGTTTCAGAAATTCGCTCATGCTCAATGCCAAGTGCAACCAATTTAGACGCTATAAAATCAGCCGTTTCATACTCTTGAAAAGACAGCTCAGGGTTCATATGTAAGTGAGTGCGATACTCTTTTATTTTAGGTAATATTTCCTCAGATTTTAATTTAATTTCTTCTCGTAAGCGCTGTAGCATAGTTATTGTAATTTTATATTAATTTTGCAAAGGTACAGATAGTGAAAAGAATCATATACATAGCCAGCCTTTTTTTACTTCTTGGCGTTTTTGGGTCCTGTGCAAAGGTGCAGCGAAAGAAAGAATTTTTTCTTGATCAAGAATTCAAGAGGTATTTTAAATTTGGGAATCAAAGTAGCTGGATTTACGTTGAAAATGGCGGCAGCTTAACTGTTGCGAGCATGGAGTTGAATGCACTAAAAGAGGGTGTCTTTGATGTTGGTGAAGCTAAACAGGAGTTTTTTTCCTATGAACTTAATGGGACGGGATCTAAAAATATGCTTCTTCGCGCTGTGGCTGATGAGGATAATGTAAACAGAATATCACTCTTTGTTTCAGATACAAGCTATAAGGTAGTTGTTGAATTATCTTATCTAGACGGAGCTTTTGTCCCATTTAAAGGTAGAAACGATGTATTAATTGAATATGAATCCAAGGAAATAAATGGGAAAACATATTCAGATGTAATTGAAGTACAGTTGAATGATAATGAGTTTTACGATAAAGTTTTCTTTGCTGCTCAAGTTGGGATCATCGCTATCGAAGAAAAATCATCAAGAGACCTGTTTCTGAACTCCTATATTTTGAAATAATTTTAAGCAATGATCTCAGAATCCTCCATAGAGCAACTTTTAAACATTGTTGCAATAGAAGATGTGGTGGGAGATTATGTGAATATTAAAAGAAGCGGCAGTCGATTTAAAGGAAGTTGCCCTTTTCACGACGAAAAAACAGCTAGTTTTATTTTAACCCCTAGCATGGGTATTTACAAATGTTTTGGTTGCCAAAGGGCGGGTAATTCCATTGGCTTCTTAATGGAAATTGAGCAATATTCTTATGTTGAAGCATTAAAAGCGTTGGCGAGCAAATACAATTTTGAGCTCGAAGAAACCTTTGATGGAACTAAAGAAGAATATGAGGCGGGCCGGTTAAAAAAGCAAAATCAACAAGTAGCTATGAATTACGCCTTAAAGCATTTCATGACTAACTTGTGGGAAAAGGAAGAGGGCAAGGCCGTTGGCCAATCCTACTTTAAGCAAAGAGGATATAGTACGGCCATTATAAAAAAATGGCAGCTTGGCTTTGCATCAGATAGCTGGACAGATTTGTATACTGCTCTTAAAAGAGATAAGTATGATTTAGAAACCTTTGCAGATGTTGGACTCATAAGAAAGAAGGAAAACGAAGAGTATTACGATTGGTACAGGAATAGAGTTATTTTTCCTATCCATAGTGTAAGTGGGAATGTAATAGCCTTTGCTGGACGAATCTTAGGAGCTAAATCAAATAAAGAGCCCAAATATGTAAATTCCCCCGAAACCGAACTATACCACAAGAGCAATGTGCTGTTTGGAATGTACCAAGCAAAAACAGCCATAAAAAAGGCAGAAAAGGTATACTTAGTTGAGGGGTATACCGATGTCATTTCTTTAGCCCAAGCAGGGGTAGAAAATGTGGTAGCTAGTTCAGGTACAGCACTAACCGAGGGGCAAATTCGCCTAATAAAGAGGTTTACCAATAATATTACCGTCTTATATGATGGAGATGCCGCTGGCCAGAAAGCCAGTGAGAGGGGTATTGATATTATACTGGAAGCTGGTTTAAATGTTAGAGTAGTTGCATTCCCTGAAGGAGAAGATCCAGATTCCTATTGCCAAAAATTGGGTCCAGATAAGTTCGCTGAATTTTTAAATGAAAACGAGCAAAACTTTATATACTTTAAAGCCCGCAGTCTCTTTGAAGAAGCAGTACTTAAAGATCCCATATTAAAGGCGGAAAGAATAAAAGAAATTTTAGTTTCGGTTAGTAAAATCCCTGATGGGATTAAACGGAACGCGCTCATGTTTGAATTGTCTCGAATTTGCGAAATAGATGAAGCAATTCTTACAACAGAGCTAAATAAACTTACAAAGAAATCTAACTTTGATAAGCAAAAGACCATTTCTGAAGAGCTCAGATTAATAACAAATCAAGCCGGAGTTGTTATGCCAAAAGAACCACTTACCGATGAGTGGCAGGAAAAGGCATTGTTTAAACTTCTATTGGAGCATGCAGATAAGTCATTTGTAGGGGATACAACCGTGTTTCAAACCGTTCTAAGCGAGTTTAGTAATGATCCTGAACTTAGCTTTACCAATGAAGTTATTGGGCTTATTTTTCATGAACTAAATGAAATGGATGTTCCCGATTGGCCTGGACAAAAGTATTACGTCAATCATAGTGATATTAAAATTAGTCAATTAGCTATCCAACTGCTAAATAAAAATTATATGCTGAGCGAACACTTTGCCGATAATCATATTTATGTTTTGGATGAAAATAGTAACTTTAGGCATGAATTAGTTAGTGTAGTCCTTCATTTGAGGCGTAAAAAACTGGATAATTTGATACGACATAAGATTTCAGAATTAGAAAAAGACGGTGTAGATGTGGAATATATTCTAGAGCACATTAGTTATCTAAATGATGCTAAATTAAGAATAGCCAATGAGTTAGGCGGAACAGTGTATCAAATTTAGGACTATCATGCTGCTTTGTGTGTAAGTGGCTAATGCATTGGTTATCAGAAAATAAGAAGTTGATGGTTTTGCCTGTTATATTTATAAATGTTTGTATATCAATAACTTAAATTAAAAGCTAACATTTGTTAGTTCTAATGTAATTTTGCAGTATGAAAAAAGTATTGGCTATTGCAAGTCTTCTTGCTTTAGTTGTTCTGAGTTCAGCAAAACTTAACACGGTTCGTATTAACCAGTATTTAAAAATATCAAGTCGTGTTATAACAAATGGTGATACTGTTGTGCGGTCATCCAAGGATTCTATTGTAGCCATTATATCCGACACTCTTAGAGGTACGATTGATGAATACGGTAGTAGAAGAACGGAAGATTCTATTTTTATAGGTTCCATGGGTTTTAGTCTTACCAAGATTCCAAAAGCGAAAGAAATGTATCAAGGGGCTCAACCAATTTTTGGAAAATGGGCCAAACTTTTTGTTATCATGAAAATTGAGGAGAGCGGTGCAGATGGGCAAAATTCATATTATGCTCGAAAGTATAATAACCTATGCGGCATGCGATGTGTTAAATCACGTCGCACAACCAGCCATAAATGTGGTAAATACAACTATGCCATGTATCCCAGTTGGTACGATGCAATGGTGGACTGGAAAATTTATTTAGATATTATTCATCGTAAATTCTTCAAGAAGTATAAGCGGGAGGCCAAAGATGAATTTGAAGTGGTTGACTTCTTATATGGCTATTATAATAGCTTCCCCAAGTGGAAAAGAGACCTTCATTGGTTACTTAGGAACTATAAACTATAAAGTGTAATGTAATTCGTATAATTTAGAGACGGCCCTTAGGGCCGTTTTCTTTTACAGGATGTTTAAGACATCTAGTTCTCCAAATTCATTTCAATACTGGTATTGTAAGGAGTAGCAAATTCACTTAGGTCTCCAAACAATTCTCCATTAACATGTATGCCAGAAGATTTAACTTCCCCAATATGCATATGAGGAATATCCTCAAGAAGTGCTTTGACCTCTTCTAATTTTTCTGGTGATATAGAAATAACTGCGCGGCTTTGAGATTCTCCAAATAAGTAAGAATCCACCCTGATTTTTGAATCGATACAAAAGTCAAGACCTAAGCCACCAGCCATGGCACTTTCTAGTAAGTTAATGAATAAACCCCCTTCACTTATATCGTGACAGCTATTGACTATGCCAGCTTTAATTAGTTTAAGAATGGTTTGTTGAAGATCGTACTCCTCATCTAAATCAAAATGGGGGACAGGTGAATACTTTACATCATGAAGTTTTGCTAGGTATTGGGAGCAACCCAGGTCATTTCTGCTTTCTCCTAAGAGAACAATGAAATCTCCTTCATTCTGAAATGCTAGGCTGGTAATATGTTCTGGTGCATCAATTACGCCTACCATTCCAATAGTTGGAGTAGGGTATACGGATATTCCATTTGTATTTTGATTATAGAAACTAACATTACCACCAGTTACAGGAGTATCAAATTTTCTACATGCTTTGCCCATTCCATCTATGGCGTGTTTAAATTGAAAATAAACTTCTTCATTGTAAGGGTTTCCAAAATTTAGACAATTCGTTACTCCAGTAGGTTTACCGCCCGTGCAAACTATATTTCTTGAGGCTTCAGCCACAGCTATTTGAGTGCCAATGTTTGGGTCAGAATGAACGTACCTGCTATTACAGTCCACCGTAAGAGCTAAACTTCGGTTGGTATTCTTAATTTTAACAACCGCAGCATCTGTAGCTTTATTAGTACTTTCATTAATGGTTCCAACCATACTGTCGTATTGTTCATATACCCAGCGCTTACTGGCTATATTTGGCAATGCAGCAAGCTTAATGGCCTGTTTTTTTGCTTCTTCAATCGTAATATCTTGAATAGAGCTTAGCTCGAATTTCTCAATTTCCTTAAAATATTCAGGAGTTTTCCAAGTTCGATCATAAACCGGAGCACCTCCACCAAGAACTAAACTTTCGGCAGGTATATCTGCACAAAGGTCGCCGTTCATATAATATCTAACATTTTTAGTATCTGTTACAATTCCTATTTCTGCATAAGCTAAAT
>JAURQA010000132.1 GCA_030836345.1 Bacteroidota bacterium | reverse complement strand
TTGTCAAATTTTTTCCTGCCTTGGTGTGCCTATATATGATGCCGACCAAAGGGCTAAGGCTTTGTATTCTGAAAATATAAAATTACAAAAACAGCTCATTCAAAAATACGGTACAGCTATTTATAAAAATGGCGCGATCAATACAGAACTACTCGGCAAGATTATTTTTACAGATAAAAAAGAACTTCAATGGCTAAATGCGCTTGTCCATCCCTTAATTTTTGAGGATTATAAACACTGGTGCCAACAAAATGAGGATGCCATATACACCATAAAGGAAGCCGCCATCATGTTTGAAAGTGGCAGTGACAAAAATGTGGATGCTGTGATTGGGGTTTTCTCACCTGAAGCATTGCGTATGGAAAGAATCATGGCTCGCGATGGAAGTGTTGAGGAAGAAATACGGAGTCGCATGAGCAAGCAAATGCCTCAAGAGGATTTGCTTGGACGTTGCCAGTTTTATATTCATAATGATTCAGAAAATAGCCTTATTTCTCAGGTTATAGGCTTGCACAAAACCTTTATTGAGCCTAGTTTTAGTCTCTAAAATTAGCTCTTCGCTTATTTAAAAAAGCATCTGTTCCTTCTTTAAAGTCTAAGGTGCCAAAGGCTTTGCCAAAGACTTCAATTTCTGTATTAAACCCGTCTTTACCCTCAGAAAAGGAATCGTTTACACAGTTTATTACATTTTGTATTGCCAATGGTGATTTGCGTGAAATTTTGGTGGCTAATTTGTGACAGGTAGCCAAAAGGTCTGCTTGCTCAACCACCTGGTTTACTAGACCCAAACTCAAAGCGGTATTGGCATCAATGGCGTCGGCTGTCATTAACATTTCTAAGGCTTTCCCTTTACCAACTAACTGAACCAAGCGTTGGGTTCCCCCATATCCTGGGGGCACTCCTAAGTTTACCTCGGGTTGGCCAAATTTGGCATTGCTGCTGGCAATTCTAATGTGGCAAGCCATAGCCAATTCGCAGCCTCCTCCTAATGAAAACCCATTTACTGCAGCAATAACTGGCTTGACACTATTTTCTATGGCATTCATAACAGCATGTCCATCTGCGCTCATTTTAGTGGCTTCTGCTACCGAAAAATTAGCAAATTCACTGATATCAGCTCCTGCTGCAAATGCCTTTACCCCTTTTCCGGTAAGTATAAATGCATATATGTCCTTGTCTTGATTTCCATGTTCTATTGCATCCTTAATTTCAGCAAGTGTTGCAATATTTAAGGCGTTTAATTTTGCTTCTCTATTAATAGAAATCGTGCAAATATTATCTGCACTTTCAATAAGTATATTTTTATACATGTGTTTGTTTTCTGTGCTGCTCCACCCACTCTTCGATGTAGCTAATAATATCGGCTGTTTTGGTTCCCGGAGCAAAAAGTTGGGCTACTCCTAACTTGTTCAGTTCTTCGGTATCTGTATCGGGTATAATACCACCACCGGTGAGAAGCACATCATTAATGCCTTCTGATCGCATTTTAGCTAAAATTTTTGGGAAAACTGTGTTATGTGCTCCACTGAGAATAGAAATTCCAATCACATCTACATCTTCTTGCAAAGCGGTTCGTACAATCATATCCGCGGTCTGTCTTAAGCCGGTATATACCACTTCCATTCCTGCATCTCTAAGGGCAGAAGCAATGACCTTTGCTCCTCGATCATGCCCATCTAATCCCACTTTTCCAATAAGTACGCGTATAGGTCTTCCTAAGCTCATGCTGCAAATTTAAGATTTTTATTCCTGTTCTCTGTTTCTACCTTTTATATGTTAAGATATTAAGATTCCTAAACCTTGGACATGAAGTCTGTTTTAAATTATTTTAGGGCACTTTCTATAAATAATCTAAAATCCGTCATTGCTTTGTAGGATTTAACCATGTCTTTGATGAGCATGGGATCGTTTACTTTTTCTGGGGGATAATCAACAAAAAAATAGATGCCCTTATTGTATAGTAAAGGTTGTTTTTTTGCGGCTTCTTTTAAAGATTTATCAATTATTTTATTTTTCTCCCCTTGAGGTTCTCCCCAAATAGACTTGAAAGTCTTATGGCTAATAATTGAGTTAAAGGTGTCGAGGTTTGCTGCGATGTGCTGCCGAATTTTCATAAGCTCTGGCTTTGCTGGAGAATAAACACCTGTATAAAAGCGTACGTTCTCTGGGCCAAACTGAAAATACAAACCTGGAGATGTCATGTCCTTTTTTCCTCCCACACTAATGGCGGCACTCCTGTTTAACTTGTAGGGGCTTTTGTCTTTACTAAAGCGAATATCTCTGTTGATTCTGAAAATACATTTTTTATAATCTAGATATTTTAGATCTGGGTTTATTTTAACCAAGGCGTCTATCGCGTCCTGCACAAATACTTCAAACGGTTTTTTTATCTCTGTTTCGTAACGCTTACGATGAACATCAAACCAGTCTTTGTGGTTGTTAGCGGCTAATTCTTTAAAAAAATCTAGAAAGTCTTTACTAAAATAAGTGTTCATTGAATGGTATTGTTTTTAAACTCAGGTACAATATCGGTAATATTTTGTTGCACACAAAATGCTAAGTCAGCATGATTTCCCAATCGTTTGAAACGTTTTACATGGGACGCTTTATTTAAATACGCTCTCAGATCGCCTTTGGCTATATGCCATAAATCCATAGCGGCATAGGTTGCATCGTCTTCTATTTCAAACTCTTTGGCGCATGAGCTAGCTACGGCTCCTGCAAAGAGAGTATCTTCGAGATTATATTTCCCTTTCCAGCCTGCGCAAAATAGCAATACATCGTTCTTATCATTTTGCACTTCTTTAACCACTGCGTCTAGGTTTAGAAATGACCCAATGAGAACCCTTTTGGCTGAGCTAGCTAAATGGCAAGCTACCGTTCCGTTGGTTGTTGTTAAAGCTACTTTTTTTCCTTCAATATATTCGCGGTCATACGATTTTGGCGAGTTTCCCATATCAAACTTTTCTACCATTTGGCCGTTTCTTTCGGCAGCTGCCAGGTACCCATTTTCTCTTTCTTTTAATGCTTCCTCTCCGTGCAAGACTGGTTTAATGTGGTTTATTCCGTTTTCAAAAGCCCAAACAATGGTGCTGGTAGCTCTTAAAATATCTATAATAACGACTGTTTTGCTCTCTATTCCATCCTTGTATAACTCAAAAAGATCTGGACTTGGTATTGTTTCAATATTTTGCATCATTTTGTATTGCAATAGACCATAGCATCTGAGGCGCCATTAAATGTATATCGGCGAATGGCTTCTGCCGACCTTTCGATGCCCTTTTTTACAAGGTTTTCTTCCTCTGGCTCCCATTTTCCTAACACAAAATTCACTTGTTTTCCTTTAACAAACTCGTTTCCTATTCCAAAACGAAGTCTTGGATATTGGCTTGTACCTAACTCTTGAATAATACTTTTATGTCCATTATGTCCTGCATCGCTTCCTTTTCCTTTTAAACGGAGGCTCCCCAAAGGCAAGGCCAATTCATCGGCAATTACAAGCATGTTCTTTAATTGAATTTTTTCTTTGGCTACCCAGAATTTAACTGCTGTGCCACTCAAATTCATGAATGTATCAGGTTTTATGAGTATAAGTGTTCTGCCACGGTGTTTTACTTCGCACCTTAGTCCAAAATTCGTGGGCTTCCATACTTGGTCTTTGGCTAAAAAATCCAATACCTCAAACCCAATATTATGTCGGGTTTGTTCGTATTCTGTCCCTGGATTTCCTAAACCAAATATAAGGTATTTCACTAGTGATTTTTATCGTTGATATGATAGTTTTGAGGATATAAGAAGTGATAACTTCCTTGTTGGTCAACCCAATATCCTGGTGGAATCTTTGTTTTCTCAAAAAAGGAGTATCCTCCTTCTATGTTCTTCCAAAAATCAAGGAGTGATTTTCTTTTATACCTGCGTTTTAAAAAAGCCCAATTAGATTCTGTAAACTTACAAGGGAATATATCTATCGGTATTTTTACCATAGAGCCTTGGTATGATTGGCTCATCACGGTAACCCAGTATATTTCATCAATAGTTTCATCTGTCATTGGCAAACAACCCACACTAGCGCAAGCTCCGTGAATAAAAATTTCATTGCCTGGGTTGTCCTTATCTCCTAAAATGACATCACTCTCATTGGGGTAGCTCACCTTCATACTCAAATGATAATTACTAGTTGGGTTGTAGCGTGAAATATAATACAAGCCCTCGGGAACCTGTAAATCTCCAAATTTTCTCTTCGGGCCAAGATCCCCACTTCCTTTACAAATAGGGTATGTTTTAATACGTTTATAGGTAGAACTTGAACTATCCGAAGCCCATAATTCTAACTTCATTTCCATTTTAAATGCTCTCCAATAAATATAACGAACCCCTTGCATTCCGCTGTCTTTAAAAAGCTTTTTAAGCTTTTGTTCTGATTTTTGTTTTGCCAGCTTAACCCTTGAAAAATTGTCCTGCTTATCAGCAAATGATTGAGCTTTTGTTGCACTTAACACACAACAGAAGAGTCCCAAAATAATCCCTTTACTATATTTTTTCATTTTTGTTTTATAGATTTTTTTGTTGGATATACGGCAGAAAATAGACCCATTATTAAACCAAGCCCAAGCACCAACCATATGTCTATTAACTGCAAACTTACAGGATAAGCTTGTGAATATTGACTATCCACTTTCAACCATCCGAATTGCTGCTGCGCTGTAACTAAAGCCGTAGCTAAAACAATGCCTAAAAGTGTCCCAATCCCTGCAATTAGCATAGCCTGATTGAAGAATATATTTCTGATTTGTACTGCCTGCATGCCCATTGCTTTAAATGTTCTGATATTTGCCCTTTTTTCCAAGACTAGCATGGAAAGGGCTCCCAATAAATTAAATGAAACCAATAAAAGAACAAATGACATAATAAAGAAAACGAACACTTTTTCTGTAACAAACATCTTATAAACCCCCTCATTTTGTTCTTTTCTATTTTTTACCTTCCATTTATTTCCAAGAATTTTTTGAATAGCCACCTGGGTTTTATTGGTTTGGGTTTTATCCTTCAGGCTTATTTCAAGACCTGTTATCATGTCATAGCGTTCAAATAAATCTTCAGCAAAAGATAAAGGGGTTATCATTAACCTTTGCGCTAATTCTTCCCCTGGATCTATAATACATCCAATTGATATAGGCAGCTCATTCATTTCCATTCTTGCCACCGAAAAGGACTCTGTTCTTGGGGTCATTAAGCTAAGTACATTAAACTGGCCCCCGGGTTGAAGTTGATAATAAACCCCACTTGCCAACCAAACGAGTGG
>JAURQA010000131.1 GCA_030836345.1 Bacteroidota bacterium | reverse complement strand
CTGTTGAATTGGGCGATTCGGAAGCGGGTATTTATACCGCTTTTTACAAAGCCAGTTTGGTGATTACCATATTCTTGCAAGCGTATCGTTATGCGATAGAGCCCATCCTGTTCAAATCCTCGGCGGGTGGCGATGATAAAAAGCAATTGGCACTGGCTACCAAATGGTTTACCTACGCATGCGCAATACTCTTTCTTGGAACCTTGCTGTTCTTACCTGAGTTCAGTCGCTTAATCATTCGAAATGCGAACTATTTTAGTGATCCTAGAGGGTTGGAGATTGTACCCATTTTACTTACGGCTAATGTATTTTTAGGCTTATTTTTTAATGCGAGCATGTGGTATAAAATTAATCAACAAACCAAGTATGGCGCCCTCATAGCTATTGCAGGAGCTGCTATAACTTTAATTGGAAATTTTACATTTATCCCTAGCTATGGCTTTGTGGCCTGTGCATGGGTTACTTTAGTGGCCTACGCCTTTATGCTGCTTACTGCATTTGTTTGGGGACAGAAAGAATATCCCATTCCTTACGAGTTACACCGAATTATTCCTGTTTTACTCATATCTATAGGTGGGTCTGCCTTAGTGCATTTGATGGATGCCAGTCGCTGGTTTAACATCCCTCTCTTATTGCTTGTTATGCTTTTTATCTATATTTTCGAGTATCATGCAAAACCTAAATATTCAAATCGTAAATAAATCAAACAACCCTTTGCCTAAATACCAAACAGGACAAAGTGCTGGCTTGGACTTACATGCTTGGTTGGATGAGCCTATTGAAATAAATCCAGGGGAACGAACCATGATAAAAACGGGCCTATACCTCTCACTTCCTGCCGGATATGAGGCACAAATAAGGCCACGGAGCGGGTTGGCTTTTAAGCAAGGAGTAACAGTGATCAATTCGCCCGGCACCATTGATGCAGATTACAGGGGCGAAATAGGTATTGTTCTCATTAATCATGGGCAGCATTCCTTTGCTGTTAAGTCTGGTGATCGCATTGCTCAAATGGTTATTGCAAAGCATGAACAAGCTTTATGGAACGAGGTAGATAGCCTGGATGAAACCGCACGTGGAACCGGTGGATACGGAAGCAGTGGCATTTAAGAGCCATGCTGCTAGCCCAATCTCTGAAAGATTTATTTTACCCTCCCTTATGTTTAAGCTGTAAGCAATGGCTCATTAAAGGGGAGAGCAGCTTATGCTTTGCTTGCCTCAGCCAACTTCCAGAAACACGGTACACCATCGATACCAAAAATCCAGTTGCACAAATCTTATGGGGACGTATACCCCTCAAGTATGCCTGTAGTTTTTTGATTTTTAATCAGCTGAATCGCACGCATGACATTCTTCACAACATCAAATACAAAGGAAATAAAGAACTAGCCAAATACTTAGGGAAGCACTATGCCACTACTTATTTAAAACAACTGGAATTATTGAAAATAGATGAGATTATTCCCATACCTCTTCATCCAAGAAAAAAAAGAATACGCGGGTTTAACCAAGCCGAATACTTTGCACAAGGAATGGCAGAAATACTCCAATGCATTTGCAATACAGGCGGATTAAAGCGAAGGTCTTTTACTACTACTCAAACCAAAAAAAGTCGTGCAGAACGTTGGGAGAATGTTCGTGAAGTATTTATTTGTCCGACACCTGAGTTAGCGAATAAAAATATACTTTTGGTAGATGATGTAATTACAACAGGAGCCACCTTGGAAAGTGCTGCTTTAGCACTTCTCAAGAAAAAACCTAAGTCTATAGGAGTGATTACCTTAGCTTTCGCGAATGATTAATTTATTCCGTGAAATAAAAATAAAAACCTATCCTAGACCTAATAAAAATATTCCTAATCATTTGTACCTTTGCATCAAGAAACAAAATATTTAAGATGAAATTAAAAGTTACCATTTTAAGCTTGATATGTAGCATGGCTTTTGGCCTTAATGCTCAAATAGCTGATATCGTCGGCACAAGTGTTCCGCAATACATGGCCTCTGGAAGTAAAACAAGAATGCCTGTTATAGCCAAGGCCCTTATTACTGGGCTATTGCCAAACACAGAATACCAATATCTAATTAGGGGATACAGAGCCAGTGACATTAGCTCAACCAACCTAGTTAAAGGTGCAGGAAATCCATTGTATATTAAAGATAATGGTAAAGTAAAATACTTTGCAGGTTCGGTAAGTTTTAAAAATGGCGCTACACAAGATACCTTTACCACAAATGGTTTTGGAGATTATGAGGGATGGTTTGGTTTAGTAAATACTGGAAACAGTAGATTTAGCAATGGAAACGCGGTTTATTTGGCGGTAACAGCGATTGCAATAGGCCTACCTGACACGCAGATCCTGCATATCTCGGATAGTATTACCGCCTTGTCTTTTGGATCAGGAAGTACAAATGGAACGGGAATATGGGGTAAAAGCGAGGGTGATGCGCTCAATTTCGTCTCCCTATACGATGAATTAAATCCGACGGGAAGACCCTTGAGTAATGGCATCATACATGACATTAAAACAACTATAGCCAGTACCGTAGGTTTTTATGAAAATGATGTGGAAGGACAAGCCGGCCGTTGGGCTGCAATTATACCAAATAATTTAAGCAAAGGCGTGCGAACTATTTCACGTTTTGAAAATGGTACGAACGAAGCGATCTACAGCAGTATAGACTCTAATGGCGTTTGGGGAGTGAGTGCTATAGATACGAAAAGTCCAAGTGGTGGTACAAACGCCATTGAGTTGGGCTTAGATGAGGCTGCTTTAGTTCCTCCTAGCATTGAATTCCTGTCCTCTTCAAGTTCTACTTCTGAAAATGAAACAAATCATACTGTATACTTTCAAAGAAAGTACAGCAATGACTTTGACCACAGCGTAAGAGTTCGAGTGGCCGGTAATACCGCTACGAATGGAGATGATTATACACAAATAAATCCCCAGAGGATTCGCTTTGGTCCGGGCAATACTGCCTTAGATTCCCTCACAATTACTCTTACGGATGATAATGCCGTGGAGGGTAATGAAGATATTGTTTTTTCTTTGGATAGTGCAGAGCTCTGTGTTATTGGATCAAAAAAAGCGCATATTGTTACTATTGCCGATAATGACATCGCCTATTTATCATTGGTAGATAACATTGTTTTAGTGGATGAAGCAGATGGAAAAGCAGATGTGAGAATAGCCATTGCAACAGGAATAAATCCAGTGAGTAGTGTTAAGCTTTCTGTTCTTTCTAAAGCAAGCCACACCAATATTCCATCGGAATTTAGAGTGAGTTCCATCAATAAGAATGATACCACCTTTACTATTGGAAAAAGTGGGAGTGCCGATACTGTTACCATTAGCACTCAAGTTTTCGAAGACATCATTGGAGATTTAAATGATACCATTGTTTTACGCATTGAGCAATTGAGTGGAGTTGGTATTTTAAAAGATAGCACCATGACGGTTGTTATTAGAGATAATGACGGCCCATCAATTTTAGGTTTTGTAGGGTCTAGTGCAACCGTTCAAGAAGATGATGACTCTTTTGAACTAAAAGTAGCTGTAATTGATCGCAAAGGAGTTCTTTCTGACTTTGCAGTAGCTCACCTGAGTGATGTATCTACCTCATCGCAAGGTCTAGATTTTACCTATCCAACGGCTAGAATATTTAGCTTAGACGGGAACAATCCTGACACCTTTGTTTTTAAAATAGCATTGAAGGATGATGAAATATACGAGGGCAATGAAACAGCTGTTTTTGGCTTTTCTAACTTAAATAAATCCGCTTTTAATAGCAATGATACCTTTATTGTTAACATCTTAGAGAATGATAGAGAGTACTTCCAACTAAGTAAAGTAAATGTTCAAAATGCAGCAGAGGGAGTAGCCGATTCTTTAGGAAAGCGAATTCGCGTTTCAGGAACGGTATATGGGATTAATACACGAACCAGTGGAATGGGGTTCACCTTCAGAGATTTTAGCGGCGGTCTTGGAGTTTACAGCCCAAGAAACACTTATGGATATACGGTTGCCGAAGGAGATTCTATCTTAATGGAAGGTAGATTAAGTCAATTTGCAGGAAATGCACAATTAGATTTCGTAGATACTGTAATTGTGCTTAAAAAGAATGCAATGCTCAAAACAGCAACTGTGGTGGCTACCGTTTCTGAAGCTACAGAAAATGATTTAGTTAAATTTAATACTGTTAAATTATACGATCCGTCACAATGGCCATCAACAGCTATGGCTACAAATAAATTTGCCAATGTTATTGTTGAGCATACCGATGGTTCATATGATACCTTAAATATAGATTCTGAAACGGATATTGATGGAACACCCGCACCTGTGGGTTACTTTAATGTTACCGGAATTGCCAGTCAATTAGACTTTTCTAAACCATACACAACGAGATATTTGTTAAATCCCAGACGCTTGAGCGACTTTGAAGCCAGCGTTCTTCCTAAAATCACATTTACTAAAACAGCAGATACCATTAGCGAAAGTCAAACCAGCTATGGCATCGTATTAAATGTAGCTCCTGTTACAGAGAGTTTTACTGCAGAAGTAGTTATTGCAAGTACAGATGCATTAAACCCTGGAGATCATACTTTTAGCTCTCAAACAGTGAATGTTGTGAATGGAACAAGTAATTATAACCTCTCTGTTCCCTTAGCAGATGATAATGTTTCTGATGGAATCAAGTACATCACGTTTGCGATACGAAATATTTTTGGAGCAGGTGAGACGGGTGCTGATTCTACCTTAACCTTAGTTATTAAAGATGATGAGCCTACCTCTGTAAATACCATTGCGAAGGCCGGGATTAAATTGTTCCCCGTTCCAACAACAAATACCATCACGCTAAATAGCCCGTTGGAAATGTCTGGCATTCAAATTTATGCCGCCAGCGGACAACTTGTTCGCACTATTAAAGTAAAAAACACCTCTTTACAAGTAGATGTTTCAACCTTTTCTAATGGCTTATACCATATTCAAATTGAGCTAAATAATGGCTTGAAATACAATGGAAACTTTATAAAGGAATAAGCATATTACGCTAAAAAAGGCGGCCAATGGCCGCCTTTTTTTTGGAATAATTTTTAGCTTTAAATTCGTAGAAATCAGAAACACAAAAAAGCAGGCCCCTTTGTATTGGATAGACCTGCTCTTTTAACACATAATAAGTTAAAACAAATTATAAGCTCCTATGAGAGCCATCACAATAAGGAGGGTTTTTTGTTTGTTTACACATGCATATAGCGGCTGTTTTAGTCTCTTCTGCTTTAAACACTTTTGGTACCATTGTGCTGCCCTGGTGGGCGCCATTGCACCATGGTTGATTCGCTGATTTACCACATGCACAATAGGCATATGTTTTGCCTTCTTCCAATGGTTCCATTTGAGGGATTTTCCCCGCAATAATTGGCTGATCCATTATTTAGTTACTGTGATAGCGATTTTAAAACCAATTTCGTTATCAATAAGATAATCTACTGGAACACCTTCTGATCCTTCTATGTGATACGATAAACCCCAGTTTGTGCGATCTACTGAAAAGTTCTCAGATGCAATGGCTACAGCATCTTCTTCTACCATTACATTGGCTTTAAAGGTGATGCTCTTCGTCTTATCTAGCATGGTTAAATTACCGGTAACTTCTGAATTAAATTCACCCTCAATGGCCTCTATACCTGTTAATTCGAATGTTGAATTTGGGTACGTTTCAGTATTAAAAAAATCCTGACCTAACAAGTGACCCGTTAATTTGCCTATTTTTTCATCTCCCTCTGGAAAATTCTCTACCGTTAAGGAAGACATATCTACCGAAACTTTTGCATTTGTTAAGGCTCCATCTGTAACAGAGAAGGTCGCTTTATTAAAAAAGATATTACCAAATCGTTCCTGTACTCCTCCCAAATGAGAAGCTTTCCAGTTCATATAGCTTCCATCTTTAATGGTTTCATAGGTAACGGTCGCATCCGTTTGAATGGTTTCAACCGCTTCTGCGTCCGATGTTTCTGCTTTTTCTCCTTTGCCTCCACATGAAGCAAAGATTGCTGCAATAGCAATAAGTGATACTGTTAATTTTTTCATTAAGGACAAAGGTGATACTAAAAAAACCATATAACATTAATGTAGATTAAGAAATAGTAGAAGAACTATTTCCTTTGTTCTGAGACTTCACTTTACTCAATGCCTCTGGTGTAATACCTAAATACGAAGCAATCATTCGTTGTGGAACACGTTGAACAATTTTGGGGTATGTTTCTATGAAATGATCATAGCGTTCAATCGCAGATGCGCTCATTAGCATAGTAATTCGCCTTTGCAATACGGAAAGTCTTTTTGAGAACTTATCTAAATGATCTGAGATTAATTCTCCTTTTTCGGTAACGCAAACTTCAGAATCTTCAATCGCATCAATGAACAACTCACTGGGACTATCATAAATATTATCTGCAATGAACCAGCCTTCGGGAGCAAATAGATAAATATGTTCTTTTCCCTTTTTATCTATAGTATAACTGCGCAGCAAGCCTCTCTTCACCTCATATAGCTTAGGATTGAGCTCTCCTGCGACTTCTATTATGGATCCTTTTTTAATATGAATATGCTTGGGTTCCTGCAAACGATTAATGCTTTCAATTACAAAATTAGTTTAAATGAATTACTTCTTGCCTCATTAAAATAATGCCGGCTTCTCTTTGAAATAAAAATCAGTCATTTTTATAAAACCTATCCCACATTTAACTGTTACTTTGCTAAATATCTTAAGCGTTTATTAATGGATAAAATTGAATTTATAGAAAATAAAATATCTGCATTGAGAAATCAACTGCAAACCCATGCTCTATATGAAAACTTAGGGAATATTGAAGATATTAAAACCTTCATGGAAAACCACGTTTTTGCCGTTTGGGATTTCATGTCCCTGCTCAAATGCCTTCAGGCGGAACTGACTAATGTCAAAACACCTTGGACTCCCTCTAAAAATCCTACCCTTTCACGTTTTATTAATGAAATTGTTCATGGCGAAGAAAGCGATGTGAATGAATTAGGAGAGCCAAACAGCCATTTTGAAATGTATTTGGATGCCATGAATCAAGTCAATGCAAGTACAGATGAGATATTGGCTTTTACCACCTTAATCAAATCTGGCAAATCGGTGGATGATGCTTTGAACGAAATAACGATTGATGCACGAGTGGCGGACTTTGTACGCTTTTCATTTTCAGTCATTCATACGGGAAAAGCACATCAAGTAGCTTCTGCCTTTACTTTTGGAAGAGAGGATGTGATTCCTGATATGTTTATTGAGATACTGAAAAATGCAGACGCTGAAAACAGTCGGTTTAATAAGCTCAAATATTATTTAGATAGGCATATTGAACTGGATGGAGATGAACACGGCCCCCTTTCGCTAAAAATGGTTTCGGAATTATGTGGCACTGATGAGGTAAAGTGGGATGAGACCTTACAGATTGCAAAGCAGTCTTTGGAGAAGAGAATTTCTCTATGGGATGCGATAGCCGAACAAATTGGAAAACTAAACCCGGCCTAAGTTGTTGTTTTAGGGCTTGGAAAAATCATTAGAAATAAGAGATTTAGACCGAATTATTGAAATGGCTTGGGAGGATAGAACTCCCTTTGAAGCGATTGAATTTCAATTTGGCGTTTCGGAAGCACAAGTCATAAAATTGATGCGCAAAGAACTTAAGCTGAGTTCTTTTAAACTCTGGCGTAAAAGAGTGAATAGCGGAGTAAGTCAAAAGCATCTAAAGAAAAGAAGCGCGGACATTAACCGATTTGCTTGTTCCAGGCAAAAAAGCATCTCGAACAATAAAATATCAAAACGATAAATTTTCCAACAGACATAGCGTCCATTGAGGATCGTCTAAACACTATCGATCCTGCTCGATACGGGGCTACCCGCAATCACAAAGATGGAGCAGTAACCTATTTAAGTCCGTATATATCGCGGGGCGTTATTTCAACCAAACAAGTTTATTTGCACCTCAAGCGTTTAGATTTGCCTTGGTACAAAATTGAAAAATTAATTCAAGAGCTCGCTTGGAGGGATTATTGGCAGCAGGTTTGGATTGAAAAGAAAGAAGGCATTAAACAGGATTTAAAAAATCCGCAATACCCTATTTCAAACCATCAAGTTCCGGAGGCCATTGTGAAGGCCCAAACGGGGATTGAAGCGGTAGATGAGGCCATAGAAGAGTTATATAAAACCGGGTACATGCACAATCATATGCGTATGTATGTAGCCTCTATTTGCTGCAATATTGCCCATTGCCAATGGTTAGTTCCTGCCTTATGGATGCATAGCCACTTGCTAGACGGAGACTTGGCAAGCAATCACCTAAGTTGGCAATGGGTGGCCGGTGCTTTTTCCAATAAAAAGTACTTCGCCAACCAAGAAAACATCAACACCTTCTTTAACAGTTCGCAAAAAAACACCTTTTTAGACGTGGAGTACAGTGCATTTCCTGATTTAGAAATACCCCATGAATTAATCCCTACCCAGGCATTGGATGTGGACACTATACTGCCCAAAGTGCCTAAACCCATTCTGGAAAATCAAAAATCTACCCTCATATACAATTACTATAATCTTGATCCATATTGGCATAAAAACGATGATGTGCAGCGCATATTTTTACTTGAACCTTCCTTTTTTAAGGAGCACCCCATCAGCCAAAAATGCCTTGATTTTGCCATTGAACTCAGTAAAAATATTGAGGGGATGCAGCTCTTTGTAGGCGAGTTTGCAGCCTTGCAAGAAATGATTGATGCGTCCTGTATTGTGTATAAGGAACATCCCACAAACGGCCACTATAATGGCGTAGAAGAACCTAGGGAATGGTTAAGCAGCGTTTCTGGCTACTTTTCTTCCTTTTTTAAGTTCTGGAAAAAATGTAAAAAAGAGCTGTAATCATTCCTGTGCGCTTAAACCAAATGCGATTGGATTTTGTTTGTCTTTATGCGAGGAGATACCCATGCGATTACAAAAAGAACATATAGAAAAACTGGAACGGAAATATAGATTGAATCTCATCAATTCTATTTCTGGCATAAAGCCTGCAAACCTTATTGGAACTCAATCTTTAAAACAGGAGGACAATGTGGCTATATTCTCATCGGTCGTGCATTTAGGTTCAAGTCCGGCCCAATTGGGATTTATTATGCGTCCTCAGGGACAATCTCCAAGAGACACATACTCCAACATACAAGAAACGGGATATTATACCATTAATCACGTTTCTAAGTCCTTTATTAAAAAGGCCCATTATACTTCTGCCAAACTGGAGAAGGGAGTCTCTGAATTTGAAGCAATGAACATAGAAAAGGAGTTTATTGATGACTTTAAAGCCCCTTTTGTGAAGGATAGCACGGTTAAAATAGGAATGAAACACCTGGAGAGCGTTCCACTGCCCAATGGTTCTATTTTCGTAATAGGAAGCGTAGAGCTGCTCGTTCTTCCCAAGGGCTCCATTAACACTTTAGGCCAATTGGATTTAGAAAGCTACGAATGTGCGGGTATTGCTGGGTTAAACACCTATTACGGGCTTACAAAATTGGACGATTTTCCCTATGTAAGAGTGAACGAATTGCCCGATTTTAAATGAAAAAAAGTGAAATCCCCACGAAAGTATGCCTGGTGTGCAATAGAGCTTTTACCTGGCGCAAAAAATGGGAAAGAGATTGGGTCCATGTAAAATATTGCAGCGAAAAATGCCGTCGAAACAAATCCTAAATATTCCTGCTTTAAAGGTTGAACATGGAGGTTCCTCGAAAAAGCATTTCACCGACGCCCTCCTGTTCTTATATTCGAAATTAGATATATAACCCCTATAAAATGAGTTTTTTAAATGCCGAGTGGCGAAAACTAGCCTTTGCAAACTACCGCATCGATCCGAGTGTTCTTGAAGCGCATGTTCCACCGGGAACAGAGCTGGATTTATGGAATGGCCAATGCTATATAAGTTTAATTGGTTTTATGTTTACGAATACCAAACTACTGGGATTCAAAATCCCTTTTCACACCACTTTTGAGGAGGTGAATTTGCGATTTTATGTCAAGCGATTGGATCGTGGTGTTTGGAAACGCGGTGTGGTTTTTATTAAAGAAATTGTTCCTAAACCCGCACTAAGCTTTGTTGCAAATACCATTTACAAGGAGCATTATGAGACCTTGCGCATGCGACAACAATGGGATGAGAGCGCGATGGAACGAACCGTGAAGTACCAGTGGAGAAAGAAAAAGCAATGGCAATCCTTTCAGGTGGTTGCGGACTTAAACGCTTCGGAAATTGAAGAAGATAGTGAGACTGAATTTATTACGGAGCATTATTGGGGCTATGCTAAGGTAAATGAAGAGTACTCCAATGAATATGAAGTAACACACCCCAGATGGCAACAGTACCAAGTAAGAAGTCACGAAATAGATACGGACTTCGGCTTGGTTTATGGAGAAGACTTCGCATTTTTAAATGCCATGAGTCCCACATCAGTAATGCTTGTAGAGGGTTCCGAAATAACGGTGGAGGGAAAGAAAAAAATTAGTTGAATGAGTAACGATATTCACTTAAGAAGTATTTGTATTAATTTTACCGAAATGTTTAATAAAATAGGCAGGAAGAGATTCAAATTAAAAAGCTTCTTCTCTTATATAGCAATTGTTTCACTGGTATTTACAAGCAGCTGTGGAGATAATAAAAATGAGCTGCTGCACTGCAATACGCCTTGGAGCGAACGAACAGATAATCAAAAGTTAATTGGGTGCTGGTGCAATGAAAAATATGGCGGTAATGCCGGAAGAACGGCCGTTACAAAATCAATGAGATTTCAAACCATGCTCTGTTTTTATTCCGATCAGACCATGACGGATTTTTTTGTTACTCACTCCTATTTTAATAGCAAAGACGAAAACGACCAAGGCACCAATGTTTCCGTTCGCGATGGGAAATTGAGCTATGTTTCGAAAGAACGTGGACGAAAAGAATATCCCATTCAAATTTTTGAGGATAAACTAATCATCACAGGAAAAGGTTCCTTAGGGGGAGATGTATTTAAAAGGTGCCGTTAGGACGATCTCCTCGGAACCAAAGACCATAACAGAAAATAGGGTTTATACCATAGACTAAAGCAAATTAAAATGGATATGGTTCTGATTGTGGCTTCCATCGTACGAATAACCACTTACATATTATATAATTCCATCCGCACTAAGCCCTTTGTGCATTAAGTCTTCATCGAAGAGCCTTTCCAAAATACGATCAATCGCTACCCCATCACATATACCCCATGAGTTTTGAGTTTCACATTGAGAAAGCGCTTTGGAAGAGGAAAAAATAACTCTTGAATATCTGTTTTTGCTTACTTTTTTAGTGTTTTTTCAACTCTATCTAAAACATTAATGCAACATTGTTGCATTTACAGATGCAATGATTAATTTTGACACTTTATTGCATTACGCAGTTATAATGGACATTATTACGTTAAAAATAGACAAAGTTGGAATAGTTGCAAGTCTACTATGCATGGTACACTGCATTGCAACACCATTCCTGTTTTTAGCCAAAGCATGCACAACATCTTGCTGTTCAGCCTCCCCAAATTGGTGGGCTTCATTAGATTTTGTTTTTCTTTTAGTTTCATTTTATGCAATATATCAATCAAGTAAAAATGCCTCTAAAGCTTGGCAAAAAATCGCCATGTGGGCCTCTTGGGGGGGGCTTAACGACCCTATTATTAAACGAAACATTCAATGTAATTTCTGTTTTTGAATATGCTATTTATTTTCCTGCCATAATGCTTGTTGTACTGCATATCTACAACCTAAAGTATTGTCCATGCAAAACAGACAATTGATGCAAAAATTAAGATATAAAAATAATCCAATGATAAAAAAACTACCCGTGACCGTTTTAAGCGGTTTTTTAGGAGCAGGGAAAACAACTTTACTCAACCATATTCTTCACAATAAAGAGGGCTTAAAAGTAGCAGTAATTGTAAATGATATGAGCGAAGTAAAT
>JAURQA010000130.1 GCA_030836345.1 Bacteroidota bacterium | reverse complement strand
TAGATTTACCTGCACCATTGCGTCCAATAATTCCAAGAACCTGCCCTTGAGGAACATCAAAATTGATGTTATTAAGAGCATATATCAGATCGCTTTGTGCTTGCTGCGTTCGATCATTGCTCACTATTTGCTCCACCTTGGGAGAAAACATGCGTTTTATACTTTGAAAAGCTGATGCCGTATTGTACTGGCCTAACCTATATACTTTACTTACGTTATTTACTTGTAATGCTAGCATTATACTGAATCTATAAAATCACCCTCGCGACGGTTAAACAATAGTATTCCAACAAAGAGAATGAGAACACTTGCGATATAGGTATAAAACATAAAACCTGGACTTGCTATCCCATTACCTAAAAAACCAAGTTTAGTGCTTTCAATAATATTGGTCATTGGGTTTAACTGAAGTATATATCGGAGTTTTCCCGTAACCACAGAAAGTGGAAAAATGATGGATGAACCATACATCAATAACTGCACACCAAACCCAACCAAAAAAACCAAATCTCTGTATTTTACTGTAAAGGAGCTAAGAGTTAATCCAATGCCGAGTCCGACAAATGAGGTGGCAATGAGATTTAAGGGTAACAACCATGCATATGCATTGGGTTCTACTCTTCCTAATGAAACGTAGTAGAGCCAAACTCCTAAAAAAATAAGTAATTGCAGGGAGAGCTTGAACAAATTGGCTAAAATATTCGACATAGGGACCAGTAGCCTTGGAAAGTAAACTTTTCCAAATACCGTTTGGTTCACTCCAAAAACATTGGCATTGTTATTTACCACCGAAGCAAAATAATTCCAAATGGTCATTCCTGTTAAATAAAAGAGAAATGCAGGCATTCCATCAGTACTCAAGCCGGCCATTTTACCAAAAATTA
Source organism: Bacteroidota bacterium (assembly GCA_030836345.1). Lineage (GTDB taxonomy): Bacteria > Bacteroidota > Bacteroidia > NS11-12g > UBA955 > CALKCM01. The sequence continues at coordinate 6,772 of JAURQA010000130.1, read as the reverse complement.
AAGTAAAAACCAAGCTCGTAAGAATGGGTTGAACAAAGAACCAAATAGGACCGAGCACCGTTTGCTTATACACAGCAATTACATCTCTCTTAAAAAACAAGAACAACAAGTCCTTGTGCCGAATCAATTCTCCTAAATCTAAGGAGAACCATCCCTTTTTTGGTTGAATAACTCTATCCCATTTTTGGTTTGACATTTTTTAAATAGCTCTTTTCTATTTTGATACAAATTTGTTTGCCAATAGCTTCCAATTCTATGAGCACATAATTATTGTTTTTATAACTGACCACTCTTCCTTCAACCCCAGTAAAAGGCCCCGCAGTGACGATAACTCTATTTCCCACCTTAAAATCAACTTCCTGAGTGTTCAAGAAAGTATGCCCTTTTTCAATAGCTAACTTCAGAGAGCTGATGGTAAGGTCTGATACTCGAGCATCTGCCCCATTGTATTGCAAAAATTTAATAACTCCCGGAGTTTGTAAAATAACATCCCTATTCAAATCAGTACACTTTACAAATACATATCCATTGAACAAAGGCATTTCTATTTGTTTTACCCGATCACTCCACTGTCGTTTCACCATTATCAAAGGTAAAAAGCACTCCGTTCCATCTCTTTCCAGTAGTTTTTGTGCTTTTTTCTCCCTTCGACTTGCTACATATATGACTCTCCAATTATTGCTCATTTTATACAGCTTCGCCCCTTCAGTCCCATAATCGGAACCCACAATTGAGGCCATTTCCTCTTCTAATTATTTGACATTTACCTGCTCCACAGGAGCAAAGGTGAAGTGCCTTTTTCCTTTAATTTATCCAAATCAAAACTGGCCCTATCATAATCGATATACCGAATTCTTCGTTGAATTTTTTTCTCTACCTTTTCTATAATTTCATTTAAAAAGGCCTTGTCAATATTTCCAATAAATACCAGGTCTATGATATCACTGTCTAAGCCTCTCGCAAATGAGCCCGTGAGATATACCATTTCTAGATCCCCTAATTCTTTTACTACATAATCCACAATCTTATCCAAACCCACATACTTTAATACAATAGTATGAAGCTCTTTAAATAAAGGGTGTGAAGTGTTTACTGTAAATATTCGCTTTTTACCTTGCTGCTCTGAAGTAAGCATTTTTGCTTTTTCAAACTTATTAAGCTCTACTCTAATGCCATTTGTGCTTTCTTCAAACTCCTCTTCCAAATTCCTCAAATAGGCTGTATTTCTACTGTTTAGAAAAAATTTGAGAAGTAATTTGACTCTTGTCTTTGAGGAGATTAGCGTTTCTATCATCTTTGAGTACTTTTTTTACTCAATATGCAAATATAAGTATGATTAATGAATGTTTCAACCCCTTTTTATTGACAAATATTGATGAGCTAAACATATGAATACCAAGTATTTACTTTTTTGTATGAATTAAGATACACTTGTGCCTGAAAAAAGCTGTTTATTCATTTGTTAAATGAGCAAAGGCTTCCTTGCGGAAGCCCTTGCATTAAATTGAGTTAGTTGGAACTAAATCACGCAGCGCCATTTTGGCTGCAATGAGAATCTAAGCCAGAAGATAAAATCCTCTTTAAACAGGAATTCATTGAATAATAATCACACAAATCATTTTTACTTAGAATCCCGTATATGTTTAAGCATCCTTGGCAACAAAAGGCTAAATCTTTGAATTTAAGGGGTTCTTTTCCGCATAAATCCCCACAATGGGAACAGGTATTTTCTATTTTCTCCGAATGGATCAAGGCGCTAACTCCTCACTTTTTCTTGAATCCAATGCTTTACATCCTGTTCAAGTTTTTTGTGCAATGGCATGAATTCTTTTTGAAAATACTCTATAAAATCTATCTCTCGCTGGCCTTGATTCTCAGGATTCAGGCTTTTCTTAAACGCTAAGAAAGTCTTTGCTATTTTTTCCTCCTTTTTTTGAAGAAGGTTAAGCATGGTCAGAATATCGAAGTTTTTGAAGTTTTTTGATGGCTTAATAACCGATAGTATCGCAGGGAATACCAGCTTTACATCGTAATTAAATATAGAAAATATCTCATTCTTGAATTCAATAAATGTCTCGTTTTCATGGGCTGCATAACTATCTGAATTGCTGCTGATAGATACTAAGTACTGTTGCACCTTTGGGTATATACACATCAGTAAATCGTCTATTGCCTGCCTAATGGGTTTTTGCATGATTTCCATGGTCTCTAAATTCTCACAACAAAATTGAGCCCTTTGAGTACTACTAAAAATGATGAATGCTCTTGGTAAACATGATTTATGTCATGTTTGCTTTTGGCTACTAGTCTTCTATTCGTGAAATTTTTGTAAGGGTAGCATCATCCAAGATGGCAATTTTCTTTCCCCTTAATTCAATCAAACCTTCTTTACCAAAATCGCTGAGCAAGCGAATAGAACTTTCCGTGCTAGTTCCCACATAATCTGCCAATTCTTCTCTACTAAGTTTAATATTAATGGTTTGGTTATCCTCCTCAAAGCCATATGTGGCTTTTAAAAACAAAAGAGCTTCGGCCATTCTCTCTCGCACTCTTTTTTGACTCATGGATACGATTTGATCCTCTGCCGTTTTGTGCCTATTGTTCAGTTTACCCAAAACTTCAAACATTAATTTTTTGTTTTCCGTCACTTGAGACATAAAAAACGCTCGATCAATAATACAAATATTACAATCTTCAAGGGCTATTGCAGTACTATTATACCTTTCATTCGTTAGAATTGCTCTATAACCTATGGCTTCGCCTTCTTTGGCTAATCGCAAAATTTGCTCTTTCCCATCAGGCCCATGGGTTGTCAGTTTTATCTTTCCTTGGTTAACGCACATCAAGCCAAAAGGAATTCCTCCCTCATTAAATAACCTTTGCCCTTTTTCATAATGTGAACAGCTTTTGTTTGCAGTGAGCGCTTTGAGCTCCTCCTCATTTAGCGAATTAAATACAGAGTCCAGGCGTGCATGACAAGTTAAACAGGAAGGCTGGTAGTTGGTCATTTTTTTCGAATATAAGACTTTTGCCCTGCGATACAAAAAATACATAGTTCAAAAAACAAAACACCCTGCATGCTTTTTGCCTCAATACATCATAAAAAAATCCTTGCCTTATACAGGCAAGGATTTTATACTTTTTTTGATAATTATATTAGAAGTAGAGCATGAAATAAAGGTTTCCACCAAAATTTGCACTACTCATACTGAATGCTCCTCCTGTTTCTGTTTCTGTTGACTGAACAGCAGAACCATCCCAAGATTCATTTTCAACGGAACCTTTTCCCGTTGAACTAACTCCTAGAGCATAATTAAATTCACCACCAATACTCATTTGTGGCATTAGAAAATACTCAACTCCAGCAAAACCACCTACACCTAAGGCAATTGTCTTACCTGATTTATTTGAGAGTTGTCTGCTCCCTCCATTGATGTTAGTACCCCAATCTTTCGAAGTAGGAGCAGGGTTGGCTGCAGAATAGTCATTTCCATAACTATACTTGCTGCTGTTACCGCTAATGCCTAACATGGCTTGGTACCCATAAAACCCTTGTAAGCGTGAACTTCCTTTACGGAACTCCTTACCTACCATTACATCAATACTGGTTGATTTAGCCGTAAACTTATCCTCAACCGTGTTCGTAGGATCACCATCTTTAACCGTTAAATTGGTTTGTGAATTTGAACCTAAACTTAAGTTCACTCTAAAACGATACGCTTGATTGTCTTCTGTAAAATATTTACCAAAGAAAGACGTACCGTCTGTGAAACTAAAAGAAGAAGGATCACTAAAAGCAGCTCCAGAATTAATTTTAGTTAGATTACCTAACAAATTAATAAAGGGTGTAGCAGATACTCCCACCCCCCAACTTCCTTTTGAAGGAAGCATCGAAGTGCCGTTCTTGTTTGTTAATGTTGTTTGTGCAAATGCAGTTGTTGCAATTGCTCCTGCACATAAAAATAATGATAATTTTTTCATACTATTTATTTGTTTTTACAACACAATGTTAAAAAATATATTTCATTCAAGTGGCAAATGCAATGAACAGGTTTGTCACATTTAGCCTTGATATGCTCTAATTATGCCACAAAACAATATGTATTATACTGTATATAAATAGTTTAAGTTTAATGTATGTTAAAAGCTACATCATTGGATCTACCCTGAAAATTGCAGCCCAACTATGCCAAAAACACCAATATATTATTAAAAAAGAGCTCCTTTTGACTTGTTCAATCCCTTTTTAATCATCACTTTTGTTCGATTAATTAATTATGGATTTTTCCAAATACCCGTATTCTCGAGAAACCCTCATTAATATTTATGAGAACTTAATTATTCCTCGAATTATTGAAGAAAAAATGCTCATCCTTCTTCGTCAAGGAAAAGTTGGGAAATGGTTCAGTGGCATTGGTCAGGAAGCTGTATCAGTAGGACTCACAATGGCTTTAGAGCAGGATGAATATGTATTGCCTCTCCATAGAAACTTGGGTGTTTTTACCAGCAGAAAAATCCCTTTCAAAAAACTTTTTGCCCAATGGCAAGGGAAAAAGAGTGGTTTTACAAAAGGGAGAGATCGGAGTTTTCACTTTGGATCACAAGAACATCACGTCATAGGTATGATTAGTCATTTAGGAGCTATGTTAGGTGTTGCAAATGGAATCAGTACCTCTTATTTAATTGATAATAGACAAAAAATAACGGCTGTTTTTAGTGGAGATGGTGGAGCCTCTGAAGGCGATTTTCATGAGGCATTAAACGTAGCTGCAGTATGGAAATTACCCGTACTCTTTGTTCTAGAGAATAATGGATATGCCCTAAGTACATCGAGCAAGGAACAGTTCGCCTGCAAACAATTTATAGATAAAGGCATTGGCTATGGCATGGAGGCGGTCCAAGTGGACGGGAATAATGTTCTAGAGGTATATTCCAAAGTTTCGGAACTTAGCGTCAGCATGCGCGAAAACCCACGACCTATACTCCTAGAATGCCTCACCTTTAGAATGCGAGGACATGAAGAAGCAAGTGGTATAAAATATGTACCTAAGGACCTCACAGCATCCTGGGCAGAAAAAGACCCTATTCTTAATTATGAAAAATACCTTATCGACCAAAATATAATTACCCAAGAATGGATATCTGAACGTAAAAAAGAAATTCTTCTGGGAATTGAAAAAGACTTAGATGATGTGTTTGAGGAAGAGGAAATTATTCCGAACATAACAGAAGAGACACAGGATATCTATGCTCCTGAAATAATTAACCACGTTAAACCTGCTGGTACGACTAGAGAACTTCGTCTTGTTGACGCACTAAGAGAAGGGCTTGACCAAGCCATGGAGAAGCATGAAACCCTGGTATTAATGGGTCAAGACATTGCCGATTATGGTGGGGTATTTAAGATTACAGACGGCCTTTTAGACAAATATGGTAAGGGACGTGTGCGGAACACGCCCATTACAGAAAGTAGTATTTTAGGTGCGGGCTACGGGCTATCGATAGCCGGTAAAAAAGCTATGGTAGAGATGCAATTTTCCGACTTTGTGAGCTGTGGAATTAATCAAATTACAAACAACCTTGCTAAAAGTTATTACCGATGGGGTCAAGAAGCAGATGTAGTTATTCGTATGCCAACCGGTGCCGGTGTTCAAGCCGGTCCCTTTCACAGTCAGAGCACAGAAGCCTGGTTCTACACTATTCCTGGTTTAAAGATATACTATCCGAGCAACCCGCATGATGCGAAGGGCCTTTTAGCCACTGCTTTTGAAAGTAAAAATCCGGTGATGTTTTTTGAACATAAATACTTGTACAGAAGTGTTAAAGGAGAGGTTCCCGAAGCCTATTACACCCTGGAAGAGGGCCAAGCAGCCATTCACGATTACGGTGATGAAGCGCTCATCATTACTTATGGATGGGGGGTTCACAAAGCTATAGAAATAGTAAAAGAGCAGAATAATAGAGCTACTGTTATAGACTTACGAACTTTGCAGCCCTGGGATAAAAATGCCGTATATGAGCAGGTTAAGAGATGCAATAAGGTGCTTTTGCTCACGGAAGACACCCTCACTGGAAGCATTATACATGATATAGCAAGCCATATTGCTCATGACTGTTTTCAGCATCTAGACGCTCCTATTAAAACAATAGGATCCCTTGACACTCCTGTACCGATGGCAAAGAACCTTGAAGACCTTTTTCTCCCCTGGGAGCGATTTAAAGAGGCATTAAAAGATCTCTTAGCATTCTAAATGCTTTCATTAATTCATCTGAGGATCTGATGAATTCGGAGTTCTCTGTTATTAAGTATATTTGTGATACGACTTTTGAAAAACCTAATATTCATATTTTTTGCTCTACTTGCAATTAGCAGAACAGCATGCTTGGCTCAATCAAGCGATGAACAATTGGCTCAACAGTTTATCCAGGATGAAGAGTATGAAAAAGCGCTACCGATCAGTAAATCCTTATGGCAAAAAGACTACAGTAATCCTATCTATTATGAATGGTTATTGAAATGCTATATTCATGAAAATAAGTGGGATAAGGCTAAGTATGTGGTTCAAAAAACACGGAAAAAAACACAAAAAAAAATTCCCTACAATGTAGATTTAATATACTTACAAAGGCTCAAAAATAACGATCCTGCTGTATTTGAGAAATATATAGATAACTTGCCTGAGAGTATAGAGGCCTTTCAATCAAACTTAAAAGCCCTCGAAAAAAGAAAGCAAACTGCAGCTATGAACGAAATGAACGCTATGATTCAAGG
>JAURQA010000129.1 GCA_030836345.1 Bacteroidota bacterium | reverse complement strand
GTTTCCTAAATAATAGGACCATAGGAACAAAAAACTGAGCATTGCAAAAGTGGCATGAAGAAATCCCTTTTTCTTATCGTAAATTCCATTCCAAATAAATAAATTTACCAAAAGCACCAGTAAACTTCCCCCAAAAATACCCGTATACTCATACCATTGAACAAATTGAGTAAAATCAGAGAATACATTCCCTAAATTCAACCAAGGCCAACTGCCATCCCATCTTAGATGTACATATTCAAAAGATAGCCAAAAGACCACCAGGCCTATTTGCCCAATATATGCCGTTGTTCTCTTTTGTACCCATCTGGATAACACAAAGGGGATTGTCATAAACAAGGCATTTAATAATAACATAGCCAAAGCGCCCCAAGAACTGCTGTTCCATACCCACCAGGTTGTTGTAATGTTCAAACATAAAAATGCGATGAACATCCATAAGAAATACACTCTATTCTTACTATTAATATGCTTATAATGCAGAAATAATAAAGGCAATAGTGCAATAAATATCAGTGGAACTATTCCAATAGGGTTCCATGCTGAAAGAAAAAATATACCTGTTAAAATACAGACTCCTAAATTATTTAATACGGCTTTCATACTGTTCGCTGCCTTCCAAAACGACTACAAATTCTCCTTTTGGAGTGGTCTCATTAAAATATTCGAGCAGATTTGAAATATAATCCGTCCGTGTTTCCTCAAATTTTTTTGTAAGTTCACGACTCACGCTAGCCTTTCTTTGGCCAAAACCGGCTGCTTCAAAATAAGCTAAGGTCTTTACTATTCTGCGAGGGCTTTCATAAAATACAGTCGTAGCAGATGTCGAAAGCATTGCATCTAATCTCGTTTTTCGACCCTTTTTAAGAGGAAGGAATCCCTCGTAAACAAATCTGTGCAAGGCAAACCCACTTTTAATAAGAGCAGGAACAAAAGCGGTAGGTCCAGGGATAACTTCTACCTGAATATTATTGTTTAATGCGCTTTCACAGAGTAAAAATCCGGGATCACTAATGGCCGGAGTCCCTGCATCAGATACGAGAGCAATGGATTCTCCATCCTGAAGTTTCTGGGTGTAAAAATATACTTTTTTATATTCGTTATGCGCATGAAATGGCTCCAAAGTTTTTGCCTGAATATCATAGTGGTTTAAGAGATACTTGGTGTTTCTGGTATCCTCGGCAAGCACTCGATCGGCTGCTTTTAGAATCTCTACTCCTCGAAAGGAAAAATCCCCTAAATTACCAATTGGAGTTGCAACCAGATACAAGATTCCGCTCATTAGTTGAAGTGTTGAACCTTTTGAGTTAACATTAACTCATCTGTTGAGTTATTTATGATTTGAATAATATATAAGCCATCTGCATGGTTCCCAAAGTTTACGTCTTGTCTTGTTTGGGTGAGTGGAGTTGAATCGCTTATTTTTTGCCCTGCCATATTATAAAGAATGAATGAATATGAAGAACGCTTATCATCATTTACATCTATGCGCAAGCCGCCGTTTGGATTGTAGTATACCTTAAATAAAGCAGTAAAATCATCTCTAATGTATTGATTAATTACATCCGTTTTAGCAACAACATTCGGTCTATACTTTGTAATAGCCTCACGCATGATGCTTTTTTGTTGCGTGGTAAACATAACCATACACTCATCTCCACTGTAGTCCATGTAATTCTCAACCAAATCCGGTTCATCATTAGCAGTAAAACAGGTGTTATTTGTTTTTTGACACACAAAATTGCTGCTTCTTCGTTGATTTGGGGTATCCTTAATAAAATCATCCACTGAACAACCTGTTGCATTGGTCCCATCCCCCCAAATATGCCTTAGTCCAAGATAATGCCCCACTTCATGCACAGCTACTCTTCCCTTGAGCGGCCTGCTGCCTACCTGATTAGCCAAAGGGTTATTTACACCAACCACCTTGTAATGCAAGACCGCACCCTGTTCACTGAGTGGGTAAGCACCGGAACCAGTTGCTGACCAAAAAGGGTGTGTTGATGGAGGGGTCGCAAAGCCAAGGAGATTGTCAAAACCACCTGAGGATAGATCGCAAACCCAAATATTAAAATACCTGGTTGGATCCCAAGCGTCTACACCGCCATCTGCAGTAAATTTTACATCTGATCTATTCCGCCCAAAAGAAGTCACACTGGTAGCCCTGCGATTAATTCCATTGGTTGTATTTCCATTAGGATCAACTGTGGCTAGTTCAAATCGAATGCCAACATCGCCGGCTCTGTCTTTAAAAATAGCTCGTAAATCTGCCGTATCTTCATGGTAATGCCCAAACGCCTCATTCAATACTTTTAATTGACTTCGTATTAGGGCATCGCTCAGGTTCTCAATATTTGAGCTGTATAGTACATGAAAAACAACCCGAAGCGTAAAAGTAGTGTCGCTTACAAATCCTCTTCGTTGCACTCTAGCTTTTAAAGCCATTTTTTTGTACTCTTCTTCCCATTGCTCATATGCTACAGGGTCATTTCTTTTAGCCTCAACTACCAGTGAGTCATGGCCACAATACTCAAAAGTATTTACCCCAGTTTGAGAAAATAAGGGACTGCAAAACAAACTGAATATTAAACCTAAAACTCTTTTCATAATCCCTTAAATTCGGGTTTTCTTTTATCATTAAATGCACTTACTCCTTCTTTATAATCCGATGACCTGCCCGCTATTTCCTGGCAATATGCCTCGTACTGCAGCATGTCTTCTAAAGTAGATGTACTGGATTTATTTAACATTTTTTTCATCATCCCAATAGCCTTAGTAGGAGCCTTGGAGTAATATGTAGCAATTTCTTCAACCGTTTGATCCAACTGTTCATGAGGAACAAGTCTATTTACCATACCCCATTCAAATGCTTGTTGAGCCTTAATTTTATTGCCCATCGTAGCCATTTCAAAAGCTCTTTGTGTTCCTACCAGTCTAGGTAAAAAGTACGAGCTCCCACTGTCTAATACCAAGCCAACTCCAACAAAAGCTTCCACAAAACTAGATTTTTCAGAGGCCACAATAAAATCACAGGCAAAAGCAAGAGAAGCTCCAGCTCCAGCTGCCACTCCATTTAACCGACATACAATAGGCTTTTCTAAATTTCGGAGTGCCTTAATCATTGGATTGTATCTTTTATATAAGGACTCGCTTAATGATCTATTTTTACTTCCAGCAATACTTTTAAGGTCCTGTCCACTGCAAAAAGCCCTTCCCTCGCCTGTTATTACAAGCACTCGTACATCATCATCTTTTTTCACCGCTTTCAACGCTGATTGCATCTCAAAACTTTGTTCCTCGTTAAATGCATTGAACACGTCCGGCCTGTTTAAGCAAATAGTTGCTACGCCTTCATTTACTGAAAATTTAATGCTGTTATAATCCATATGAAAAATACATAACAAAAGTAACTAAAAATCCCGTAGATACTCCCGCAATAAGTTCTTTATGACTATGGGCTTGCAAGGATCTACGAGCCCAGTAAACAGCTATCCCAATGACCAAAGATATTATGAGCAGCTCCAAAGTCAAATCATAATTTAAATAGCCGAATAAGCACAAGCCAAAAAACGAACCCACTCCTATTCCGTGCAGCGATATTTTAAGCAGTAACCAGGTTGTTAAACTAGCTATTACCGAACCCAAAATATATACGTACTGCCATAACTCAATATAGCCGGATTCTTGAACCAATACCAAATCGAGTAAGGCAAGCAAGGTCGTCAGTAGTAAAGGAATAAACCTCTCGCCTCTATTGTAGATCGAAACATCGCTGATCCTATTCAATTTCAAAAGAATAAAAAGCACTAGTAAAGGAAGTACAATGAGAAACAAGCCATGCATCCAAAAACTCCCCTCTGCTGGTGTGAGCATAACAAAACCCAACAAACCCATGGTCCCAGGAAAGAATGCATACGTAATGAGTTTTGCTAAAAGCTTTTTCACGCTAAGCAAAATTAGGCATTTCATTGAAATGGCATTAATTTTGATTTACTAAAAATAATGAAGAATTTTTTTATTTTATCCACCGTGACAGTTGCTACGCTAAGTTCATGTGATATGCTCACACATGTGGCGCAGAGTATTGTTCCAAGCACCACAGAAATAGTAAGCGGTCTTAAAGCTGCCTTAACCAAAGGAGCAACCATAGGCTCCCGATCATTGAACAAGCCAGGGGCATTTTTAAACAATGCAGCTTTAAAAATTCCAATGCCACCTGAAGTGGCTAGCGTCGAAAATAAACTAAGATCCATTGGTCTTGGTAGTCAGGTTGATAAGTGTGTAACGGCCCTAAATCAAGGAGCAGAAAATGCCATGGGAAAAGCCGCACCCATATTTGTTTCAGCTATTAAAAATATGAATGTTTCGGATGCAATGGGCATTCTGAAAGGGGCTGATAATGCCGCCACTAATTACTTAATGAGCAACACTACATCAAGCTTACATACTGCTTTTAAACCAGAAATAAAGAGCTCTTTGGATAAAGTAGGAGCAACAAAATATTGGAGCACCATCTTTACAACGTACAACAAAATTCCATTTATAAAAAAGAAAGTCGAAACGGACCTTGGACAATATGTTACTAAAAAAGGAACAACCGCTTTATTTGGAGAAATTGCCAAACAGGAGAAAGATATTAGAACTAATGTGTCTTCTAGAACTTCAGATATTTTGAAAAAAGTATTTAATTATGCTGATGCACAAAAAACAAGCTACCTGAAGTAATAAAAGTTTAAAATAACAGAACCCTTTGTGTCACGTATAGAGGGTTTTTTTGTTGCTTAGTTTTAGCTTACTTTGTTTACATTATTGAGAACAGTTGTTTACATAGTATTTCTTCTAATTTCTGGCCTGGGAAACGCTTTAAAATCGCAGACAATTAATAAAAAAATTAGCTTAAATCTCCACGAGATTTCTTTTGAAAAAGCCATCTATGCCTTTGAGGAGAAGTTGAATATTTCCATCAATTATGCGACCAACTTAGCCCCTCGGAAAAAGGTAAATCTGAGGTATTACAAAACCAATGGAAGTATAGCTCTTCGAGATTTTTTGAGCCAGTATGGACTCAGATTTAACCTACTTAGCTCAAGCGTATTAGTGTTAAACAAACTCCCAAAAAAGGAAAAGCAGCCGAACCATAAACTCAGCGGAAAGTTATATGAAAACCTAACAGGTGAGGGCCTAATTGGTGCCAGAATATTTAATTATGCGAATAAAAGAACCTCTTTTACTAATGAGCAAGGTTTTTTCATCTTAGATCTTTCAAAAGGCAGTAATATTATAGAATATTTTCATCCGGGTTTAGTTCCAACATTTGATACTATTAGCGGTGATCGGAACTACAGAATAAACCAAGCAATGTATGTGGCAACAGACAGTTTTAAAACCATCTACCTCAACTCTAAATTGCGCCTTTCTGGAAACGACTTGGCAGGCAATATTGCCGGTTCGCATCGACTAAATAGCGATAAAATAAAATGGACTCCTCAACTCCTCGGCGAAACAGATATTATGAGATCATTAAGTTCAATGCCTGGAGTAATAGCAGGCAGCGAAGGCATGTTGGGTATATATGTTCGAGGGGGAAACCTGGATGAAAACTTAGTTCTATTAGACGGTGTACCTATTTTTAATGCCTACCATTTGTATGGTATTTTTAGTTCGCTTAATTCAGATATTGTAAAAAATGCAGACTTATTAAAGGGGTATTTCCCTGCAAAATATGGAGGGCGGTTGAGTAGCATTGTAAGCATCCATTCAAAAGAGGGAAACTCTTATGGTTTGAAGGGCTCCGCATCTTTAGGATTACTGGCCTCAAAAGTCTCTATTGAGGGGCCTTTGATCAAAGATAAAACTACTTTTTATCTCTCGGCGAGAAGAAGTTACTTGGACTTTTTAACCCAACAAGTGAGTAGTCTTGTATCTCTAAATGATAGCTTTAAAAATAACCTATATTACTTTTTTGATGCCAATGCCAAACTGACACATAAATTTTCCAAACGGTTAAAACTCGGCTTAAGCTTTTACAATAGCCTGGATAAAGGTGGCATTAAACAAAACACTTCAACAGAGTCAATTAAAGGAAATGTTAAAGAAAGTAGAGAAGAAACGAGCAGTTGGGGCAATAATTTATATAGCCTTAACCTGAGCTATTTGCAGGGAAACAACACCTATTTAAAACTAAAAGCATTCCAAACCACGTATAATTTCACTTTTAATCAACAATACCAGATAAAGAAAGATTTTGTTGGAACATCTCAAGTCAATGAGGATAAGACCCAGTATCGTCTAAAGAATGGCGTGCAGGATAGGGAGGTATCATTGCATATTGAAAAGTACTTAAAATGGTCAACATTCAATTTAGGCGCAGGAATAATCAATCATAGGTTTACCCCAGGGGATCGCTATTTGCTTAGTAGTATTAATCAAAGTCAATCAAGAATTAACTTTAATGATAACCCGAGTTCTACCTTTGAGTCTTATCAATATGCCGAATGGACTCAAAATTTTCAGAGAAAAACCCTTTTGAACCTTGGATTGCGTCATAGCGTTCATTTTACAGAGAACAAAAAACTATATTCATTTCCAGAACCTAGACTAGCTTTAAAGAAAAAGGTAGGTAAAAGCAACTGGTTTAATCTATCGCTCACTCAAAACTACCAGTTTTTTCACTTACTCAATAATTATACAATAGGGCTGCCAAGTGACTTATGGGTTCCTTCAACGGAGACCATTAAACCTGTTAAGTCAAGTCAGGCATCTATCGGGATGAATAGAGATTTAAATAACTATTCGATTTCTATAGAGGGCTTTGTAAAAGAATATGAAAACCTTCTGGAATATAAGGAAACCGAAAGCTATGTCACGAATAATACCAACTGGGAGAACATTGTTACCAGCGGTAAAGGGAACGCTCATGGAATTGAATTAATGGCGGAAAAGAAAAAGGGGCGTTTAAGAGGTTGGGTTAGCTATACTTGGTTGGTAAGCAAAAGAATTTTTGCTGACTTAAACCAGGGAAAATCTTTTCCAAGCCGCTATGATAGAAGGCATAATGCTTCCCTGACATCTACCTATGAATTAAGTAAAAACCTAAGTTTGTCATTAGCCTGGAACTATGCTTCGGGCTTTGCATTTACACTTCCTGTCGGTAAGTACAGTTCACCAACACCTCAAGATCCCTACCGCGAAATATTCATTTATAACGGAAGAAATAAAGAACGAGCTAGAGCAAACCACCGATTGGATCTTTCGATTGCCCACAAGAAAGTAAAGCAGAGGTATACGAGAACCTGGGTGTTTGGATTGTTCAATGCATATAATAGGCACAATCCATTTTTTTACCAGTTTTTATATGACGAAGATGGCGAGCAAAAATTAAATAGCGTTTCACTTCTGCCTATACTGCCTAACCTTAGCTACACCATTCAATTTTGAACATATTGAGATTAGGTATATGGACCGCATTAATTTTTCTTTTAAACTCCTGTTTAAAAGAAGAGCCCTATCAACCGTCTGCAGATTTCACTCCAAGTTTAATAGTACACGCCTACATATGTAATGATAGCAACACCATGGCTTGGGTTTCTGAAAGCAGCTCTATTCTTTCAAAAATAACACCTGCAAATAATGTAGACTTATCTATTAAAACTGGAACATCACCCATACAGAACTTTGTATCATCTACAGATGGCCATTATACTCTCATAAATAATGCAACAAAACCTGGCGATAGTTTTATTTTTTTTTGCAATCATCCTCGGGCTTCATTTGCCATTTCAGGCATGAGGCCACACCTCCCTAACATCCCATCCATAGATACTCAGTCAAGATTAAATCCTTTTGTGGGAGGCACTCTTAATTTTGACCTAAAAATCAAAGATTCTGCCGCTATAAAAAATTATTACCGCTTATATGTTGAGAAAACGGTGGTTGAATATATTTATGATTATAAAGATATTCTTATCGACAGTCAAATTGTTGTGAATCGGATTCCAATATTTGGGAAGGAAATAGCCTTTATTCAAAATGATTACAATAAATATAATTCAGAAGAAATTCTCTTTTCAGATGCCTCTTTTAATGGAGTTCTCGAGGATTTTAGTTTTTACACCTCAGATATTCTGAGAAAAACATTAAAAGACAGACCCTTGGAGGTAAGCGTAAAAGTAGAAAACCTAAGTCGGGCGTTATACGAATTTTACAATAATAGAAACGCCCACATATGGCAACAAAAGTCTATTATTCAAGTGCCCAGCTCCGTAAGCGGAAATATTGATCATGTAATTGGAGTTGTCGGATCCTTCAGTAGTTTTCAAAAAACATTCGGGCTACCGTAATCAAACTTTGAAATAATAAGCCACAATGAATCGTTGTAGGATATTTGGGTAGTAAAGTTCCCTTCATACTAGTACTTTTGAAAGATGAAATTAACCGTTTGGGGAGCCGCAAGACAAGTAACAGGAAGCATGCATCTTCTTGAAATAAACAAGGGCTTTAAAATACTCGTTGATTGCGGAATGGATTATGAAAAAACATCCGATTACCGAGACCCTAATCAAACATTTCCATTTAATCCATCAGAAGTTAATGCACTTATCCTGACCCACGCCCACATTGATCATAGTGGAAATATCCCCAATTTGATCAAGCAAGGGTTTGAAGGCCCGATATTTATGACCCACCCAACTGCTGTCTTGTCTGAATTCCTATTGAATGATAGCCTGAATATTCAGAGGATGGAAGCCTCTGGAAGAAAAAAGAATAAGAAAAGAAGAAGTTCTAAATATGTTCGCGATGGAGAACTTCTTTTTGGAAAGAAACATATCAAACGGATGCTTAATCAGTTGGTTACCATTCCTTACAATACAAAAGAAGCGTTAAACGATGCTGTGACACTAAGTTTTCATGATGCCGGGCATATTTTAGGCTCGGCCAGTGCGCGCATAGAAATAACTCATGAAGGGAAAAACCATGTCGTGGGGTTTACCGGAGATTTGGGCAATTACGGAGCGCCTCAAATGAATGACCCGGAGCCTATGAAAAATTTAGATTACCTCATTAGCGAAAGCACCTATGGCGGAAGAATACATCAAAAAACAGGATTAGCCAAGGAAGAACTGGCGCATTACATTAAAGAAACCTGCGTTGAAAAAGAGGGAAAACTTGTAATACCCGCTTTTAGCGTAGGGCGAACTCAGTCCATTATTTTTACCATTCACCAATTATATAGAGCAGGAATGTTGCCCGATATAAAAGTATTTACAGACAGCCCCTTGGCTATTCGGAGTACGAAGGCTTATGAAAATAATTCCCATTATTTAAACGAAGAAGCCCAAGATTTTATAAAGAAATATGGCTCTTTATTTGAGTTTCCAAACCTGCACATTATTGAAAACAATCAAGAAAGC
>JAURQA010000128.1 GCA_030836345.1 Bacteroidota bacterium | reverse complement strand
TGTTGTAGCACCTGACGGACAAAGATAACGTCCGTAATTGGTATTGTTCCATTTGTTAAGTCTAATGTTGAAAAGTTAACGTTTTGTTCAGAATAAATTTTTTTGTTTTCTTCAATAATATTTTTTGCAACATCCATTGCTTTAAAGTCTTCAAACAAATCACAAAACGAGTTTCCAACCGTAAAATCACCACAACCCAAATCAAGACCAGTTTTTATATTTGTTTTGTAATCCGGCCTTTAGAAAGGAGGCGGTATAAGAGTTTAACACTTGTTTTTTATTGGCATAAAAGTCTCCCATTTTATTGTCTGTAACAAAATTTAAGGATGGAGCTATTTCTATTTTTTTGTACTTAAAGGAATAAAAAACGCCAATGTTCAATGTAAATGAATGGCCAAATCTATATCCATTGCTTGTTTTAAACATTCGACTACCACTTAAAGTGGTGAGAAATGCCCATTTATCTCTTTTTAGTACTGCGTTAAATCTATAGATGGAGGCCCATGATCCTTTTCCAATGTTAAACGCTGCTGGCAGTTTTTTGGTGTTATGAATGTTGCTATCGTATATACCAGTGGGCAACATAGCGCCTATTCCAATTTCTGTAAAACAGCTCCAATTTTTACTTTTTCCAAGGCTTCGGTCCAAAATAACTCTGCTTAGCATAAGTTGTCCGTCCGTAATGCCACAAGTGCTTTGCTTTACTTTAGAGTTCACTCTTTTGTTTTGCTGATATCCTATTTTAGATAGAAAGCGCCATTTAGAGTGAACGAAAAACTGGCCATTTACGTGAACGGATCTAAAATAATCCATAGCAGTAAATCTCTGTTCTCTTGGAGCAGATGCCATTCTTTGATTCATGAAGTTTAACTCAATTAGATCATATCTAAATGTATTTGAGAGGCCTCCTCCTATAGCGTTTATTGCACCTCCGCAGATATCGCATGCAAGCAATATTTGCGCAGCGCATAGCACACTGCTTAGAGCAATGATATGTTTTTTCATTAGTTCTTATTTTTCCGTTTTATTTATTTCTTAAGATGAGTTCGAGTTATTTCAAACGAATCTTGGTGGGTGGAAAATAAGAGGGTTGTAAGTATTTAATTTATGGGATAAAATTTCTCCAAACGCTTTCAATATAATGGGATTTGGCTCATCAAACAGAGCAAAATACTCATGAACAAGGGCAATGGTTGAAAAGCTTACTATTTCAGGAATATTCTCTTCCTTAAAGCTGGTTTTTATTTGCTCTTGTTTTTTTAAGAAGCACTTCCCATCACATTTTAAAATAGGTTTATCTATGTTTTCACAAAACTGTTCAATAAACTTTTTTGGAGCGATGGATTTATAAACTAAAAAAGAAAAAGATAGAAATTGAGCTTGATCCATTAAGGTAATAAGTAATATTCCAATCCATTTTCGCAAGGGTTCAAAGGTAGAAATCACAAAACTTTATACTATGATTAATATCATTTTTTAATATAAAGGTATTGCAATGTACCTAAAGAATGCATTGCATTTAGGTGGGCTTTAAAAAAGGTAAAGCAAAACTCCTGTGAGAATCAAGATAATTCCAGACGCTAAACCAATGTTATGTTCCCACTTATGAGAGTCAATTTTTGACATCAATTTACTTGAAATACTCACCCATATTAACATAGAGGCAATGGTGATAAGGGTATACACTAAAGCCAATAACAAAACGGCATTAAATCCCTTAGAACCAAGTAAAAGGAATTGCCCTGTCACCTCTAAACAAGGGGAAAAGAACATCGCTATATTTAAGCTAAGAATGATTTTATTCACGCTTTTATCCTTCACATCTTCTAAGTGAAAGTGATGGTGGTGGTAATGCCTAAATAAAAACCAAATACCTATTAAAATTAGAATAGCTGCAGAGATGGCATGAGTAAAAATAGCTAATTCGGCTTCCAATTCTTTGCCGAGTAAAGCAATTGATATTCCAATAATTACGGTGCTTATCGAATGAAAAAAGGCCGCTTGAAAACTAATCCACAATAGCTTTTTCTGGGACCATTTAAAGTTATTGCCCAGGACTGTTAGAGGCATCCAATGGCTAGGTATTAAGCCGTGCAACAGGCTTATAATAATGGCGCTTATAAAAATAGCTTCTACAGTCATATATTTTTGAACATTCTAAAATGTTTAATGCCCACTTCTTCAAATGATTCGCCTTCTATCCGATAGTTTAGTTTTTCGTAAAAAGGCACTGCATTTATTCGGGCGTGCAAAACTACTTTTTTAATCCCATTTTCAATCAGTATTTCTTCTGTTTTTTTATTTAGTAAGGTACCCAATCCTTTCCCTTGGTATGAGGGGTGTGTGGCTACTTGCCTAATCTTTGCGTCGCCATTTTCCAAGAACTTAACGACATTGCAAGCAATAACTACCGTTTTATAAAGGACGATGATATGCCATTGATCAAATTCAGTCTTAAGTTCTTTGGGTTCAAACTCTAAGCCCAGAGGAGTCCTTAGAACTAGCTTTCTTAGAGCAATGCTTTGTATTTGTTGTTTTGAGTTATAAGGAGCCTTGAGTATTTGTGTATTCATAAAATTACGTGAATCTATGTAAAAAGTATTGAAGCGTTCTTGTGTTACTAGGCTAAACTATGCTATTTTTTATGCGCTCAACTGAAGGTCAAATATATTCATAAAATGCTGAACCAATTTTCCCTTTACCTCTTGCATGGAGACCTCTCTCCCTAAAATGGATGATATGCTTGCCACTTCTTTATCTGGGATTCCGCAGGGCACAATATGGTTAAACATGGATAAGTCTGTATTTACATTTAGGGCCAAGCCATGCATACTTACATATCGGCTGCATTTTATACCAATGGCAGCCACTTTTTTTTCTTCTCCTTTATCCTTTACCCAGACCCCAATCTTTCCATCAATAATATATCCTTTAATGCCATATTCTGCTATGGTTTTAATAATCACATTTTCAATGTGCTGTACATAGGATTTTACACCTAAGCTCAGGGCTTCCAGATCAAAAATAGGGTAGGCAACCAATTGCCCTGGTCCATGATAGGTAATATCGCCGCCACGCTCAATAGAATAAGAAGTTGCTCCTATGGAATCAAGAAATCCTTCGTTGACCAATAAATTGTTCTTATCCGCACTTTTGCCTAGGGTATATACATGGGGATGCTCGGTGAGTAAGAGTTGATGCTGCTTAGTTGAAGAACCTATCTTTTTTCGCTCTATCTTCTCATTAAACAGGCTTAGCTGATAATCCCAAGCTTGCTTGTAGTCTTTTACCCCTAAGTCTTCAATTTTAACCAAGTTCATTACTAATATCAATTACGCTCTCTTGCATTACTTTCACCAAACCAGGAAGCGCGTTTCTTGGTTTACTCACAAATTTACACTCTGTGTAGATCACTGGCACTAGTCCCTGTGATTTTGCTTTAGAATTTAATACCGCATACAGTCCAGCGGTTTTCAATAGCTCGTTTTTAATAGGGGCTCCATTATTTCTAATAATTACATGACTGCCTGCAAAACCTCTGGCATGCATCCAAGTATCGCGTTTTCTTGCGAGTTTAATCATGGCATCATTCCCTTTCGCATTTTTCCCAATCCATATATCAAATGCTTCTGAATTTACAAGGCGATATGGACTGGCATTTTGCTCTTTTTTTGCGGGTTTTTTTTCAATCTTAATTGTTTTACCCTTCTCTAAATCGAGCAATTTCTGGTCAGATTCTATTATTCCCTGTTCGGCAGTTTTAATTTTTCGTTCAATTTCCTCGATTTGCAAGTGCTGATTTTTTCCTTTGCGGTAAAATCGTTGGGCATTTTGTTGCGCATTGAGAAGAGGATTTAGTTTAATCTCTAATTCTGAATTATCGTAGTAATCCCAAACTTTAATGCGGGCGTCTCCCTGTTTAATTAAGTGAAGATTAGATAAGATGAGATCGCCTAGTTCCTTGTATCCTTTTGCGCTTTTTAATTGTGCTAGCTCTTTTTTTGATTTCTTTGAATAGGCTAAAAATCGTTTCTTTTTTTGTTTAACTGTATTTTTAAGTTGTTGAGCCTGCTTGGCTTGCCTCGTCGTTTTTAGGTATTCTGATACAATACTTTGTGTATTGGTTTTTTCATTAGTAAAACAGAGCTTTCCTTGATCTAAATGCAAATATTTATTGGATAGCTCATTAAAAATATTTTTTATCTGTGGTATTTTAGATGCTGTGCTGGAATAAAAGCCTTCAGGTATTGGTGTTTCCCAGTTGCCAAAGAGCTGAGGGTAAGCCATTTTAAATTCATTTTCGTTTGTGATCGCAAGGTCCTCTATTTCATTTAATAAATATTGATCTAGATGCTCTCCTACATCGGATTTTAAATTTTGCCTGAACACGCTTATACAAATATCATCTTCGTAGTAAAGGATATTGGAGTATCTCCCAAACCCTTTGAGCAGGATAGATTTACCATGCTCCAATTGAATATGGATAATTCGTTCAAAGGGAAGAGATTGTACGGAAATAATGCTCAAATTTTCACAGCTTTTAAACCAAGGCAAACATTTTCGTCCAAACTTTCGATGAGGCATGTTGTGCCTAATAAACATCTCTTGTTCCATCCATTGCATAACCAATTGATGTGAACCGTGTTTGCTTCTGGTTTCAATAATTAACTCATCTTTTCCAGTGCTAAAGATATTTGATATAAAGGATCCCTCTAAATTGTTGCGAATTTCTTCGCTTATTCTACCATATGTAATAAAATGAGAGAACAAGGGTCATTTAAGGTCTTTTTGGTTTTAGTCCTACGTAATTATACGGAGTTATTTGTTTTAATTCATCTTTAAGTGCATCTGTGATTTGCAAGCTATCAATAAATTTTCCAATGGATTTTCCATTAATTTTTTCATTGGTTCGGGTGAGCTCCTTCAACATATTATATGGATTCTCAAAGCCCTCTCTTCTAAGAATAGTTTGAATAGCTTCTGCTGCCACAGCCCAGTTGTTTTCTAAATCTTCAGCCAGTTTGTTCTCGTTTAATAGAAGCTTGCCTAATCCTTTTAAAATGCTGTTCATGGCTATGCTCATGTACGCGTATGGCATTCCTAAATTTCTCAGTACCGTACTATCGGTTAAATCTCTTTGTAAGCGACTAATGGGTAATTTTCCGCTTAAATGTTCCATGAGTGCAATGGCAATGCCAAGGTTTCCTTCTGCATTTTCAAAATCAATGGGATTTACTTTATGAGGCATAGCGGAACTTCCAACTTCGCCTGCTTTAATTTTCTGTTTAAAGTAATCCATACTCACATAAGTCCATATGTCTCGGCACAAATCTATAAGGATTACAGAAATGCGTTTTGCCGCATCTAAATTCGCAGCTAAAAAATCATAATGATCAATTTGTGTGGTGGTATTGCTTCGTTTTATATCCAGATGGCTGCTTAAAAAATGTTCTCCAAAAGCAATCCAATCTACATTGGGGTAGGCCACATGATGCGCATTAAAGTTTCCAGTAGCTCCTCCAAATTTACCATGCATTGGTATTTTGTCAAGTTCAGCTATTTGCAATTGGAGACGTTCTACAAATACATATATTTCCTTGCCTAAGCGGGTAGGAGATGCTGGTTGACCGTGTGTGCGCGCCAACATGGGAATATCTTCCCACTCTTTGCTCATTTGGTCTAATTTAGAAACCACTTCTGCCATTTTTGGACGAATGTTATTTTTTAAGGCATCCTTTAAGCTGGCTGGGATGGCGGTATTATTTACATCTTGACTGGTTAAACCAAAATGTATCCACTCTTTAGAGGAGGCCAAGCCCATTTCATCAAATCGCTCTCTTATCCAATATTCAACAGCTTTAACATCATGATTGGTTACCTTTTCAATATCCTTTATATTCTGGGCATCTTCCTCTGAAAAGGACTGCACAAGACTTTTTAAATCGGATTGTTTTTTAAAGACATCAGAGAGTTTTGATTTTAACTCGTCGACCTGACTAAGCGCAAGAAGGTATTCAATTTCCATCCAAACACGGTATTTAATTAATCCGTATTCAGAAAAATAATCCCTCAAATCTTGAGTATGTCGAAGGTATCTACCATCAATCGGGGAAACGGCCATTAGTGCATCAGACATGGTTGCAAAGGTACAATTCAAAAGAAGAACGTATCATTAAAACTATAATGAATATACCTACAGGTTTTACCCAATAGCATTAAACAAAAAAAAGATGAAGATTGAATAGCATTCATTCTTCATCTTTTAAAGGCTCTAAAACTTAAGGTTTTATTTAATATGAACTCCCTCAGCTCTATATGATAATCGTATTTTACTCTCGGTTATTTCGGCAATTTCGTCAGCAGATTTGCCGTCATCTTTGGCATATTCTTTTAGCATTTCTACACTCGTCGTATCGTAATAAAAGTTTCCAGTAGCCTGAATCTCTTTGCCTTTACAATCCATCGGAATCTTAAATGCATGGTCAAAATCTACCATAATGTTATCATCTTCGGCAAACCTGTACCAGCAACCTTCTGTTTGGCAAACAGCCCCAACACTTCCTTCAACAAGTGCGTTGGATGTTCCATTGCTCAAAAAGCTATCTCTTGCATCAGCAAAAGAAAGGGTAGCGGTCGTATCGAAGGATGCACCATAAAATACTTTAGTTTCTGTTGCTTCACTGCTTCCACCGCAGGAGGCCATAGCAATAACTGCTAATGCAACGATTAATTTTCTCATGGTGCAAAT
>JAURQA010000127.1 GCA_030836345.1 Bacteroidota bacterium | reverse complement strand
CCACTGTCCGAAGACAGTTTCTCCCTCGACTTGCATGTATTAGGCCTGCCGCTAGCGTTCATCCTGAGCCAGGATCAAACTCTTCATTGTAAAAGTTGTTTGACCCGGCTGTTACCCAAATTAAATAATTTAACTTTTGGGTGGCTTGTTATTCATCATCTTTCAAAGAACTCTATAATTTGAGATTTTAATCACCTCATTTTATTTCATTTTTATTCCGCCGAAACGGGGTGCAAAATTAAACTATCTTTTTTATATCTGCAATAAAAAAATAAAAAAGTTTTTTATCTTTTTTTGCTTAAAAAATTTAGCTTGTTAGACAGTTTAAATTTTCGTTTAAAACTTTCTAAATTTTGCCTATTTCTGAACGGGGATGCAAAGGTAAATTACTTTTTTACAATTGCAAACCATTTTTGAAATAATTTCTATTTTTTTAAGGATGGTCTGATAAAGCATTCTAAGCTGCCCACTGGGCACTGTGTCACTTTTTTCTTATTTCCTTATATCTATTTCTGAACGGGTTGCAAATGTAGCTTCACTGATTCCAATTTTGCAACACTTTTTGGAAAATAAATAAGTTTTTTTTTGAAGTAACACTAAGACGCTGACTGGCAATAAAATATACTAAAAAATATTCCTACTTTCTTCGATATAGAATGGATGAGTCCCCATAACTGAGAAATCGGTAGCTGTTTTTTAACGCATATTCATAAACACCAAGCCAATCATTTCCAAGTAAAGTTGCCACAAGTAAAAGTAAAGTAGATCTCGGCTGATGGAAATTTGTGATTAATGCATGGGTTAATTTGATTTTAAAGCCGGGCGTAATGAACAATGAAGTGGTTCCAGATAATTCCTGCAGTTGGTTTTCATCCATATAGTGCATTAGCACATCTCTAAGTTCATGGAGTGGCTTGGCAGAATAATTTAAACTGTAACCTTCTCCCTGTTTTATATGAAAGGGATCTTTATCCCCATCAATTAAATTTTGGGCAGCTACACATATACTCTCTACAACTCTCATTGAGGTTGTTCCCACAGGAACAATTTTATAACTATCATTAAAAACATCCTCAATAAAGTTTCGACTCACTTGCCAATATTCAGAATGCATGATGTGCTTAGTAACATCATCTTCTTTTACGGGAGCAAATGTTCCCAAGCCAACATGCAATGTACAGTTCGTTGTAAGTACATCTTTTGAGTCCATTTCTGCGATCAAGTTTTCGTCAAAATGCAAAGAGGCAGTTGGTGCAGCCACTGCACCCTCGTTCTCTGCAAATATCGTTTGATATCTTATTTTATCAACTGGCTCAGCGTTTCTGTTTAAATAAGGAGGAAGAGGCATTTCTCCCACCCTCATCAAGGCATCATAAAAAGAACCTGAGCTTGAAAATGCAATAATATTTTCGGATCGATTAACCCAATGGGCTCTTAAGGAGGGTTCGGATATGTTATGGAGTTCCTCTTCTTCTTTAAATTTAGCCTTATTTCCAACCACGCATTTCCATTGGTTTTCTTCTCCATCTACTTTACGTATGAGAAGAAGTTCAATGCGAGCTCCAGTATTTCTTTTAAAATACAATCTGGCAGGAATAACTTTAGTGTTATTAAATACCAAAAGACTTCTTTCTGGCAGATGTTCAATTAAATCTGAAAATCTAGAGTTTTTGAATTGTGAATTCTTGTAAACAAGTAATTTTGAGTCTCTTCTATTCTCTAAGGGATATTTTGCAATCGTTTCATCGGGCAGATTATAATCGTAGGAACGAATGCTATGGCCTGGCATGGAATTATTTGGTATATCTGCCATTGTTAAAATACCAAATTAAATTTTTCTAATGCTCGAGCTCGATGACTCAACCTATTTTTTATTTCGGATGATAATTGACCCAAGGTTTGATTAAAACCCTCAGGTATAAATATTGGGTCATATCCAAAGCCATTATATCCCTCTGGTTGTTCCGCAATACTCCCTGTAAGTTCCCCTTTGAAGTATGCTATATTCCGAGGGCTTTGATAATAACAAATGACCGTAACAAATTTTGCTCTTCTATCTGCTATATCGTTAAGGTTATTTAAGAGTTTTTCATAATTCATCTGATCTGTTGCATTTTGACCTGCATACCGCGAGCTATAAACTCCTGGAGCATCCTTCAAATAATGAACAAGAAGTCCAGAATCATCTGAAATTACTGGTTTCTTGTATAACTGATATATGGTTTCGCACTTTATTAATGCATTCCCCTCAAATGTGTTAGCTGTTTCCTCTATTTCATCAATAAAACCAATTTCTAACAAGGTATTAATTTTTATAGGACTTAAAACATTCTGTATCTCCTCTAATTTATGCGGATTACTAGAAGCTAAAATAATATTTTTCATTTACTCTCTGGCTCTTACAGTGACTTGTTCAATTCGCTTTTCATAATTTACACCTTGGAATATACGATTCACAAATATTCCTGGAGTATGAATGGTATTTGGATCTAATTCTCCGTGAGCGACGAGCTCTTCTACTTCTACTATTGTTATTTTTCCAGCCATGGCCATCATTGGATTAAAGTTTCGTGCAGTATCTTTAAAAATTAAATTCCCATGCGTATCTCCTTTCCAAGCTTTTACAATGGCAAAGTCTGAATCAAAAGCATATTCTAAAATATGATTTACCCCATCGAAAACTCTGGACTCTTTCCCTTCAGCCACTTCTGTTCCAAAACCTGCTGGAGTATAGAATGCCGGAATTCCAGCTCCTGTAGCACGGCACCTTTCTGCAAGTGTTCCCTGAGGGATAAGCTCTACTTCTAACTCGCCGGTTAGGAGTTGTCTTTCGAATTCGGAATTCTCCCCAACATAGGAGCTTATCATTTTAGAGACTTGTTTATTGGCAAGTAAAAGTCCGATGCCAAAATTATCTACTCCAGCATT
>JAURQA010000126.1 GCA_030836345.1 Bacteroidota bacterium | reverse complement strand
TTATGGCAGTTTATGCCTTACACAGGCCGCTACATGGGTATGGCAATTAATTATAAGATGGATGAGCGTAAAAGCATCATAAGAAGTACAGAAAAAGCTTGTGAATACTTTAGAAGTTCATACAAACGCTTTGGTGACTGGCTTTTGGCCATTGCCTCATACAACTGTGGGGCTGGAAATGTTCAAAAGGCTATTAGACGTTCTGGTGGTAAAATGGATTTTTGGTCGATCAAGAGATTTTTACCTAAGGAAACGCAGACATACGTCCCAAAATTTATTGCCGCAGCGTATATTTTTAACTTCAGTGGTTTTTCTCAAAATAAATTAGTCGATCGGAGAGAATTATTGGCCTCAACGCGGATTCATAAAGACTTAGAAACCCGCTTTTTGGCTCAGTATATAGGGGTGGAAAAGGACGAAATCTTGAGTTATAACAGAGAGTTCTTGAAGGAAAATACGCTCAAATCGAATACAAGTATTTTACTTCCCTATGAATGGAGTATGATTTTTTTAGAGAATACAGATTCTATTTATTCAATTCAAGATCGAATTTTGGCCGCTGAATTGGCTGCAATGCCAGTGTATGAAAAAAGGGTGATTACCAAATATCACCGCATTCGGAGAGGTGAAAATATAACGAGTATTGCCAGAAGGTATGGGGTAAGTGTTTCGAGTCTTAAACGGCAAAATGGAATGAGATCTTCTCGCATAATCGCAGGTAGAACATTGCGCATCCGTAAAACAACGAAAGTGCGCGTTAAAAAAGAAATTCCAATGGTTGAGATTCTAACGCCAAAACTAAAAACAGAGCAGGAGATCGTGTTAGAGAAACTTGAAAAAATTAAAATAAGTGACGGCAAAGCCAAAACAGAGGGGATGGATGAGACCAATACTAGTTTTTCATCCTCAGATAATGATCTGACTTTAAAACCTATCCTTGGGAAAGACCTAGAGATTCAAGAAAAATCGCTAGAAAACGCTCCGCTCTCATACTGATTTACAACTAATATATTCCAAAAAAGACAGAATTATTGGCATGGATGCTTTCATTCTACATTTAACCCTTTCCTTTAAAAATTTTATTAGCTCTCGTGGTGAATAAGAAACAGTTGGTTATCTTAGCTTCTGGTGCAGGAACAAATGTGAGGGCCATTTGCGAGCATTTTAAAGGCCATCGAAGAATAGAAGTGGCAGCAATCTTCAGTAATAAAGAAAATGCAGGAGCGCTAAAAGTAGCAGCGGAGTACGGGATTTATGCTGAGTCTTTTACGAGGGAGTATTGGGAAAAGGGATTTATTCAAATTGCCATAGAGTCCTTTGAGCCTGAGTTGATTGTATTGGCTGGCTTCTTGTTGAAAGTTCCTAAAGCGATGGTGGATTTTTATCCGAGGAGCATTGTTAATATTCATCCCTCTTTATTGCCAAGTTTTGGCGGTAAGGGAATGTATGGCATGCATGTGCACAAAGCAGTATATGATGCCAATGAAGTAGAAACAGGGATCACCATTCATTATGTCAATGAACATTACGATGAGGGTTCCATCATAGCACAGCATAAGGTTGCTATTGATGGCAATGATGGGCCTACAGATATAGCGCGAAAGGTGCAGGATTTGGAACATGAATACTTTGCTAGAAGCTTGGCTCGTATTCTTAATTAACCTGCAACTGTAGAATATAAAATTCTTAAAAAGTAATCCCCAATTCACAATTAGGGCGAAGTTTTACCGCTTGCATCCTTAAATTTGTATTTTCCATGTTGGATGATTTTAATGAAATACTAAACGGAGGAAGGGAGAATAATGACTCGCCTCCTTATTTGGATGGCCTGAATGGCGCACAAAAGGATGCGGTGCTTCAAACCGACGGCCCTGTAATGATTATTGCAGGCGCAGGTTCGGGTAAAACAAGGGTGTTGACTTATCGGATTGCTCACCTCATTCGAAAAGGCACAGAGCCGTTTAAAATACTATCGTTAACATTTACCAATAAGGCTGCGCGCGAAATGCGCGAGCGGATTGAAGCGGTGGTTGGCCCTGAAGCTAAGAATGTTTGGATGGGAACCTTTCATAGTATTTTTGCTCGAATTCTTCGTCAAGAAGCAGAAACCATAGGCTATCCTCAAAGTTTCACCATATACGATAGTGATGATAGCAAGAGCTTAATTAAAGCTATTTTGAAGGAGAAGAACATGGATGATAAGATGTACAAACCTGGCATGATGTTGAGCCGGATAAGTGCAGCCAAAACCAACCTGGTAACTCCTAAGGATTATAGAGGAAATGAAGATTTATTGGAAAAGGATAGGCAAAACCGCCGAAGCCGTTTTCATGAACTATACTCCGCCTATCAAGACAGATGCTACAAGGCGGGTGCAATGGACTTTGATGATATTTTAGTAAATACCTTTTATTTATTTAAAAACTATCCTAAGGCTACGTATAAATGGCAGCATCGATTCAAACATGTGATGGTAGACGAGTATCAGGACACCAATCATGTGCAATATATGATTACACGCCGTTTGGCTGCAGTTAATCAAAATATTTGTGTAGTGGGAGATGATGCGCAGAGTATTTATGCCTTTAGAGGAGCTAATATTCAAAATATTTTAAACTTTACTCGTGATTATCCAGATTGTAAAACTTATAAACTGGAGCAAAATTATAGAAGTAGCAAGAATATTGTAAATGCAGCCAGTTCGGTAATAAAAAATAACGAGAAACAATTAGACAAGAAAGTATGGACTCAAAACGATACTGGGGACAAAATTAAGATTGTACGGAATATTACTGAAGCCGAGGAGGCGCGTTATGTAGCTCAAAGTATTTTTGAAGATAAAAACCAGGACGCCTTACCAAACAAGGCCTTTGCCATCTTATATCGTACGAATAGCCAAAGTAGAACCTTTGAGGAGGCGCTGCGCCGTTTGGGTATAGATTACAAAATATACGGCGGCACGAGTTTTTATCAACGCAAAGAGATAAAGGACTTATTAGCCTATTTACGCTTATTGGTTAACCCTAGGGACGAGGCAGCACTCAAGAGAATTATTAACTATCCAACCCGTGGTATTGGAAACACCACCTTTAATAAACTTCAGTTTTTGAGCCAACAGCAGGAGCGATCCATGTGGGAGGTACTTGCAGAAGCAGAGAACTTTCCTGAATTATCAGGAGCTACTTTAACCAAGCTCAAGAATTTTTACATGATGATTGAGGGTTTTGGCGCAATGCAAAAAGATAAGGACGCTTATGAAATTTCAAGTGCGGTGGCTAAAAATTCTGGCTTGCTTAAATTTATGTACTCTGATAAAACGGTTGAAGGAGTAAGTAGATACGAAAACCTTTTAGAACTTTTAGATAGTATTAAAGAGTTTGTAGAAGATGATGAAAATGAAAAAGAAAAAACCTTAGCTAACTTTTTAGAAGAGGTCGCATTATATACCGATATAGAAAAAAATAGCGATCCCAATAGGGACTGTGTACACTTAATGACGGTGCATGCAAGCAAGGGTTTGGAGTTCCCAAATGTATATATCGTGGGTATGGAAGAGAACTTATTCCCTAGTCAAATGTCTCTAATGAGCCGCAAGGACTTGGAGGAAGAACGCCGTTTGTTTTATGTGGCCATTACCCGAGCGGAACGCAAAGTACATGTGACTTTTGCCACCAGTAGGTTTAGGTATGGAAATTTGACACCCTGTGAACCCAGTCGATTTATTGATGAAATTGATAGTGAATATGTAGACATGGATTTGGCTGGCTTGAAAAAAGAAAGCCCTATGGTCTCTAGCAACCAAAAATCGCAGGTAACGCGCAGTTCGGTTCTGCTAAAGAACTACAGCCATAAATCGACATCTCACCCCATTGACCCCAACTTTAAAGAGGGAGACGTAAGTGGTATGAAGGTAGGTGATAAAATACAGCATATCCGTTTTGGGTATGGGCAAGTATTGGATTTGGATGGCACTGGCTCCAATAAAAAAGCCAAAATTGACTTTGAAAAAGCCGGCGAAAAAACGCTGGTTGTGAAGTTTGCTAAAATGAGAATGGTTTAGCAGGGTCAAGAGTTTATTTTGCCAAGCCTCTAAAATGTCATTGAACGGCTTTATTACATTGTAAGAACGCTTAATAAATAAACTCATAGATGGGGACCAGGTTGATGATTATTGATCGACAAATAAAAAACTCTTCATTTCGTTTAGCCATTCCAATAAAAGCACTTATTTTTGCCCCTCGCTGCCCAGGTGGCGGAATTGGTAGACGCGTTGGTCTCAAACACCAATGTCGCAAGACGTGTCGGTTCGAGCCCGACCCTGGGTACTAAATAATGTAAATGGACGTTTGTAAAGCAAACGTCCATTTTTTTACCAATGAAAAAAACGATTGATTACGTAGGGTTTGCAAGCCAAAAAGGAGAGATAGATGTGTATCTAGCTCCAGGAAAAGAGGTCAAACTTGTCCTTTTTTACCATGGATTTAAAGGATTTAAGGATTGGGGTGCTTGGCATCTTATGGTAGATCAGTTTACCACAAGAGGCTTAAGTATTGCGCTCATGAATGGAACTCATAACGGCATAGGGGCTAATCCCACAGAGTTTACAGAGTTGGATTTGTTTTCTAGAAATAGTATTAGCGCTGAACAAAAAGATATTAAAGAAGCCTTTTTTACTTTAGAAGAGTTTTTGAAAACCTCTAATTTAACCTTGAAAGAAAAGCACCTTATAGGTCATAGTAAAGGGGGAGCCAATGCTATTTTGTTTGCCAAGCATAATGCGGGAATAAAATCCGTAAGCTCCTGGGCTGGCGTAGCGGATTGGGAGTCCCTTTTTAATTTTGCGGAAAAGGAGCAATGGAAAAAGGACGGCGTTTTACACGTTGCCAACGCGCGAACTGGACAGGACATGCCCCTGAGCCATGAAATTTGGGTGGATTATAATCAAAATGAGGAGCACTGGAATATAATTAAAGCGGCCAGTGAGTTACCTATTCCTCTTTTGCTGGTACATGGAACCGAGGATGAAGTTATTCCAATGGCCCAAGCCAAACAAATTTATGACTTATGTCTGCACGCTCTTCTGATTCCAATTGAAAATGCTAATCATACTTTTGGAGCCTCTCATCCTTGGACCGAAGAGGTTTTGCCTACTCATTTAGATGAAGTGTTGGAAAGTACCATCGATTTTATTTTAGATAGTGATACAGAAGTCATGTATTAATTGAAATAGCTGGAATTCCGGATGATTCTTC
Source organism: Bacteroidota bacterium (assembly GCA_030836345.1). Lineage (GTDB taxonomy): Bacteria > Bacteroidota > Bacteroidia > NS11-12g > UBA955 > CALKCM01. Next base: position 6,110 of record JAURQA010000126.1, on the reverse strand, counting down.
AAGCTTGAAATATCAGTTGCTTTTAATATTCGTAATAATTAGCCCACATATGTTTAAGCAGCTCTCTAAGCTCCTTTTCCTTTTTATTGTTCCCTGGATCAAATAGTTTTTCTCCTTTAATCTCCTCAGGCATGAAATTTTGAGCAATAAAATTTCTCTTGCCAGAGTGGCTATATTTATAATCCGCTCCATAATCCAGATCTTTCATGAAAGCCGTTGGGGCATTTCTAAGAGCTAATGGTACGGGTAAATGATGGGTTTCTTCTGCCAATTTCATGGCTTTATTAATAGCTTCATACGCACTATTGCTCTTGGGAGATGTAGCCAAGTAAATGGTGCATTGCGAGAGTAAAATTCGGCTTTCTGGCATTCCAATTTGATGAACGGCCTCCATGGTTTGACTTGCTAATAAAAGGGCGTTTGAGTTGGCCAAGCCAATGTCTTCACTGGCTAATATGACAAGACGACGTGCAATAAAACGTGGTTCTTCTCCGCCTAGGAGCATTCTGGCTAACCAATATACTGCCGCATTAGGGTCACTCCCACGCACCGATTTAATAAATGCGGAAATTACATTGTAGTGATGTTCCCCTCCCTTATCGTAGGTGGCCAAATTGTTTTGAATGATTTCCTTTACCAGTGAATTTGATATTTGGATAGGAGCTGTTTGGTTCAGGACAACAATTTCTAACGCATTTAGCAGTTTTCGGGCGTCTCCGCCACTAATTTTAATGAGTGCATCGAGTTCAATAATTTCAATATTTTTGGTACTTAAAAGGGAATCTTTTTCTACCGCATGACTCACTAAAAGTTTCAGATCATCTAAGGCTAAAGGTTCAAGTACAAAGGTTTGGCAGCGACTTCTAAGGGCTGGGATTACTTCAAAAGATGGGTTTTCAGTGGTTGCTCCAATAAGGGTAACCCAGCCTTTTTCTACTGCTGCAAGCAATGAGTCTTGCTGAGATTTACTAAATCTATGGATTTCGTCAATAAAAAGAATGGCCGATCCATTTTTAAATAGATTGGGATTCTTTGCCTTTTCAATAATGCTTCGAATATCCTTTACTCCGCTATTAATGGCACTTAAGGCATAAAAAGGACGTTTGCATTCTTTAGATATGAGCTCTGCTAAGCTTGTTTTCCCTACCCCAGGAGGTCCCCAAAGAATCATACTAGGGATTCTTCCTTCTTTTAAGCTAGAAAACAAGAAGGTTTTTTCTCCAATAATATGCTTCTGACCCACGTATTCCTTGAGGGAAGTGGGACGCATTCGTTCGGCTAGTGGAGAAGAATTATTCATTTTACTCTTCGCTATATACTCGTTTTACTCGCATAGAAATGCGGCTTAAAATTTCATAAGGAATGGTATCGCAGGTTTTGGCTACTTCCTGTATAGAAATATGATTCCCAAATAGCTCCACGTCATCACCCACTTCAACATCAAGGTTAGTGATATCTACCATGCACATATCCATGCAAATATTGCCCACAATTGGAGCTATTTGACCATTGATATATACGCGTCCTTTATTTTTGTTATTTAGGGAACGCATCAGTCCGTCAGCATATCCAATGGGAAGTATAGCTATGGTTCGAGCCTGTTCTGAGGGGCTTCGCCTTCCATAACCAATGCCATCACCGGCCGGAACTTCTTTGATTTGTGTTACTTTGCTTACTAAACGCACAGCCGTTTGCAGGTGCCCATCATTGCCTGCTATTCCATACATGCCAATTCCAAGCCGAACCATATCAAAATGAGCCTCGGGATGGCGGATAATAGCCGCTGAATTGGCTAAATGGATGAGGGGCGTATAGGATAAGTGAGAAATGAGCTCATTGGCAAAGGATTCCAATCGACGACTTTGCATAGCTGTAAAATCATCTGCTTCGGGATTTTCACTAGCTGCCAGATGAGAGAAAATACTCTTTATTTTAAAATGAGCTGGGATTTCTTTTAAAATTTGGGCTGCATCATTAACGTCAAATCCCAGTCTATGCATACCGCTATCCAATTCTATATGAATGTTTAAATCCTCCAATCTAAAATGCCTTTTGAATAAATTCAATTGATCAAAACTATAGATGACAGGTTCAAGGTCTAAGTGCCTATATGCACGTATTTCCTCCACTCTTGAATTGAGTACCATGATGGGAAGTGTGATTCCATTTTTTCGAATATCTGCTGCTTCACTCGCAAAAGCAATTCCCAAATATTCAACTCCAGCACTTTGCAAAGCCGCGGCCATTTTGTCATCGCCTGCGCCATATCCCAATGCTTTTACCATTCCCAAAATTTTGGTGTTGCCTTGCACCAAGGACTGGTGATATCGTACGTTATTTTTAATGGCAGTTAGATCAATTTTCAATTGTGTTTGATGGACCTTTTTTTCCAGCAACTTGGAAACCTCCTCAAGGGCAAACTTTCTTGCTCCTTTGATTAAAACTACTGAATCTTCAATGGAATTTAGAATGGAAGAATCAAGAAAATCTTCCTTGCTCTTAAAAAACCGTATAGTACTGCTCAACTTGGACTTGTTTTCAAAAAGCCATGGGCCAATCGCCACCATTAAGTCAAAGTGTTGTTTTTCTAAAATTTCTTTGATTTTACCAATATTGGCCGAAATCAGTTCAGGTTTTAATCCAAAATCACTAAAAATGAGTGTTCTGTTTCTTTGACCTACCTGAGAATGAGCGTAATTTAAGGCAATTTCAAACGCACTTAAATCATTACTATAACTATCATTTATGATGAGATTATTTCTTTTCCCCGGGGTACTAACCAGCCTGTTTTCAATGCTGTTTAAGGTTTTGAACTTAGCCAAGGAAGCCTGACCTAACTGTTCAAGAGCAGCCAAACAACACAGGCAAGTCATGGTATTTGCAATACTTGCTTTGTCTTTGAAAGGGATTTCAAAAGTGAACGTTTGAGTTTTGTGTAATATGCTCAACTCCAAGCCGTTTTTTGTTTCCTTCTGGGCTTGAACTACGTAGCTTGCTTTTTCGCCCCAAGACCAAGATATTACTTTCATGAGAGGGTTTTCCTCTCGATATGCTGCAATAGATGAAGTGGGGATAGATTTATCGATAACAGCTAGATCTACACCTTTAAAAAGCAATGATTTTTCCCGCAGCTTTAATTCCTCCGTCTCAAACTGATCCGCATGGGCATCGCCAAAATGAGTGAAGACAGCCATTTGAGGCTTAACCATGGATATTAATTTTGCCATATCTCCTGGTTGACTGATTCCCGTTTCTACAAAAGCTACTGTAGCGTTTACATCTAGTTTTAATAAGCTAAGTGCTACTCCCAGCTGACTATTATAACTCCTCGGGCTTCGCCAAACCTTCATTTCGCCTGCAAGTAATTGATATATCCATTCTTTTACAATGGTTTTTCCATTACTTCCTGTGATGCCAACCATTAACCCTTTGAATTTTTTGCGGCTCAATTTGGCCATTTCTTGGAGTGTTTGAATGGGGTTGTCTACAACCCAAACATTTGATGTGTCTAGTGCTGCACAATTTTCTGGCTGGCTAACTATAAAGTTTCGAACTCCTTTATCATGGGCTTCTTTTATAAAATCGTGGCCATCCTGGGTGGGGGTTTTTATGGCAATAAAAATTGAATCTGAGCCGAGTTTAATTTTTCGCGAATCGAAATATATATCTCTGGGGAAAAGATCAACAGACGGGGTGGATTCTCGTTCGGAACCTTCTATACATCGGGCTATTTCCCTAAACGAGAGGTTAATCATTTAACTAAAGTTAATTTCGGCGTTATCTCCAATATTTAAGCTGTGCTTGGATCCTATTAAAGTGGAATCATTTCCTAGCAGCGAATCTTCTAAAACAATATTTTCGAGTTTAGCATTGGCCGCAATAATGGTGTTTTTGATAATACTATCATTCACCTCTGTTTCCTCTCCAATACATACATTGGGACCAATAATACTATTGCTTATTTTAGCATTATCTGCAATGTTTACGGGTTGGACCACAATGTTATTGTTGGCATATATTTGGTCCGGTACTTTTTGATAATTCGTATTTCTTAAAAGATTGGCATTGGTTTGAAGGATAATGCTCTTCTTCCCACAATCAAACCAACTCTCCACATTAAACACTGAGATATGTTCCCCCTGTTCTAGCATGTTTTGTAGAGCATCCGTGAGATGAAACTCGTTCTGACTCCTAATGTCGTTTTCTACAATGGTCTTTATGCTATCCATAAGTGTGGAAGCTTTTCGGATAAAGTATAAGCCTACCAGAGCTAAGTTAGATTTTGGAATGGTCGGTTTTTCAACGAGTTTTTTTACTTTACCATCTTCATTAAGTTCTGCCACTCCAAAAATTCTAGGATCATTCACTTTTTTGACTCCTAGACAGGTTTCCTTTTTAAGGATGATTTCTTTTAAATTCGCTTCAATAATACTATCCCCAAGTACAATTAAAATGGCCTCGTCGGGTTCTACATTTTCTTTGGCCAAATAGATAGCATGCGCAGTACCTTTACCTAAGGTTTGCATTATGAAATGGCATTTAATGTCACTGTAATTTTTGTTTACATAGTTTTGTATTTTATCCCCTTGATACCCAATGATGAAAACGAGTTCATCTACTTTGGCATCAATCATAGAGTCAATAATGTGGCCTAAAATAGCCTTTCCAGCAACTGGAATTAAACTCTTTGGCTGGGTTTGAGTATGGGGTTTCATCCGACTACCTATGCCGGCTACAGGTATTATGGCCTTCATTATATGCAAATGTAATAATTATTAAGGCTATGAAGTCTTATTTTTTTGATCTGGCTTGGACTAGATTTTCCAACAAACCAGTTGGTTTAAAGGAAATCTGAAGTATTTTTTTGGTAGTATCCTTGACCAGTAAATGATTGCTTCGCTTGAGATTTGCTGCGCATAAAATTCTTTCATTATATATTATTAGTGGTATGGCTGCCCTTAGGAAGAAAGGTATTTTTGCATTGATTAATACATCGCTAATTTTTTGGCTCTTGCTATTGCCAAACAAATCTATTCGGTCTCCTTCATTAGCGTTAGTTATTTTAATGGGCCATTCCATTTTTTCAGCATTAAAATACATTTTAGATTTATCAAACGCTTCCAATTCATTAAAGCTAAACTCAATTTCATGCGATCCAAAAGTGATAGTTAAAGGCAAATCAGCCTGGCACACTGTCTTTGTTGCTCTTGTATAGCGCTGTTTAGAAAACACCAACATTTCTTGGCTAAGGCTAAAAACGCCCGATGGAGCCTCTATTTGCGAGCCACTCGAGCTCAGTTTTAATATCTTTTCTACTAAACTGTGGTGTATTCCAGATTTTTTAATCTCTGCTTTTAAATAGGGATTTCCTGGCACTCTAGATAAAGGAATACCCCAATAGTTCTCGTTCCAGAATGCGCATATTTTCTTGAAACCTTTGCGTAATTCTTGATCAATCATTACTTGGTTTGTGTGCACATCTTCTAAGGATTTCAGGAGATCATTTTCCAGTTCAGGGATAATCCAATGCCGCACTTTATTTCTTAAGTACTTTGTTTCTGCATTGCTGCTATCGTTTAAATAGGATACGCCGTGGCGAATCGCATATTCTTCAATCTGTCGTGCAGTTAGTTTTAGCATGGGTCTATAAGTGCTGGATATACTGCTTGGCATGCCTCGCAAAGCGGTGGTGGAATTGTTGCGATACAGATAAATAAACAGATGCTCCCATTGATCCATGAAATGATGAGCCGTAACCACTCGGCCAAACCCATGTGTTTGTTTTAATTTTTCAAAAAAAGCATATCTCAGTTTTCTGGCATTTTCCTGAGTAGATTCTCCTTTTTTATAATCTAATGAACCATAGCGTTCAACAAAAAGTACATCATTATTGAGGCGTGCTTTTTCCTCAACCAAAGCGGTTTCTGCATCGCTTTCCCTCCCTCGGAGACCAAAATTGCAATGCGCCACAGCGTAGGGTAATTTTAATGAATCAAATAGATGCCAAAGAACCATAGAATCTCTGCCACCACTCACTGCCAAAAGAGATTTGGAGTCTTTCAGTTGAGTTAATTCAGATTCAATATGGTTTAAGAATGATTTTAGCACGT